>NZ_CP029190.1:1800000-2075000 GCF_008642295.1 Streptomyces venezuelae
GCAGGACGCAGATCTCGGCGCCGGAGTGTGCGGCGGCGCGGTGGAGGACGGCCAGCGGGTGTGCGCGGGTGACGGTGTGGAGGGCTGCCGGGAACGGGGCGCAGGCCGTGGCGTAGCGGAACTGGAAGGGGCGCCAGCCCGCCCGGATCGCGTCCGCGGGGGCGTCCAGAGCCCGCCAGAACGCGGCCCACGCGCCCGGGTCCAGGGTCTCCAGCTCGAAAAGCGTGCCCTCCGCGGAGGTGAACGGTGGCCCTCCGGGCGCCAGTTCGGCGGCCTCTCCCTCGTCTGCTCCGGCAGCGGCGAGGTACTGGGAGACGGCGAGCAGTCCGGCCCGGTCGGCGGCCACCTCGACGGGGGCGGCAGCGGCTCCGCGGGCCTGGCCGATCAGGCCCGCCAGCAGTCCCTGGACGACGAGGACTCCGGTGGCGGTGGCGGTGTAGTCGGCGGCCAGCCCGGCCGGGGCGCCGTCGCGGCGTCCGTGCACGGCCATGATGCCGGTGGCCGCCTGGACCGTCGCCTCGTCGACGAGCCCGCTGCCGGGAGCGCCCCAGACGGCCGTTGCCCGGGCCGGCTCGAACCCGTCACCACTGAGGGTGACGGTCGCGTCCGGGCCGGATGCGGCCGGTCCTTCCGTCCGCGCGCCGAGCAGCCTCAGGTGCTCGGCGGCGACGCCGACGATCTGCTCGGGGCCGCCGATGCGCACACCCATCGTGTCGAGCGGCCGGACCGTCTGCGTGGTTGCCGATGACGTCATGCCTCTCCTCTCCCGGCGGCGGTGGCCTCTGCCGGAGTTCGTACGGGGTCGGGAACCATGGCGCTTTCGCCCCCGACCAGTTGGCCAAGAAGCAGTCGTACGTGCGTTCCCGGGAGTTCCCGGGAACGGAGAGGAGAAGCCGTGCCGGATCCCGAGGCGGCCCGTGGCCCGTCACCACAGCAACACCCGCCGCTGCCGGAACTGAGCGAGCGGATCGCCCGGTTCGTCCGCACCGGCGTGATGCCGTGCGAGCCCGTCCTCGACGCCGGCGGGCCGGAGGCCACAGCAGTCCTGAGCGACCTTCGGCTCAGGGCCCGGGCGGAAGGTCTGTGGGCGCTGCCGCTCCCCGCGGAACTCGGCGGTGGCGGGCTGCCGTTCTCCGCCTACGCGGAGCTGGCCGAGGCCGAGGGAGCCAGCGACCACGGTCCCGCCGCGCTGGGCTCCGCACCGTTGCTGGACGTCACGATGCTCGCCCGGCACGGCAGCGGATCCGTCCGGGAGGCCTACCTGAAGCAGCTGGTCGCCGGTGAACTGCGCGCCTGCTACGCGATGACGGAGCGGGACGTTCCGGGCACGGATCCCTTCCTCACGCGGACGCGGGCCGAACGTCGGACGGAGGGGGGCTGGCTGCTGACCGGTGCCAAGTGGTTCACCTCCGGAGCCGCGGGCGCCGACCTGGTGACGGTGCTCGCCCGCACGGGCGGTGCGCCGGGTGACCGCGGCGGGCTCTCGCTGTTCCTGGTGCCCACCACCGCCCCCGGATACCGGGTCGTCCGCGAACTACCGGTGTTCGGCGCGTCCGGACAGTTCGAGATCGCACTCGACCAGGTCGCGATCCCTGAGGACCACCTGGTGGGCGAGGAAGGCGAAGCCCTGGCCGTCGCCGGGGAGCGGCTGGCGCTCGGGCGGACCCTGCGCTGCCTGCGCTGGCTCGGCCAGGCCCAGCGGGCCTTCGACCTCATGTGTGAACGCGCGGCCCGCCGCACCACCTCGCGAGGACCCCTGGCCGATCACCAGCTCGTCCAGCAGCACGTCTTCGACGCCCTCCTCGCCCTGCGGACCACCCGGCCCCTGGTTCACGAGGCGGTCGCACTGGTCGCCGCAGGCCGCGAGGCGCGGACCGAAGTGGGACTGGCCAAGGTGGCCGCCGCCCGGATGCTCCAGCAGGTCACGGACTCGGCCATACAGATCCACGGCGCGGCCGGCCTCGGCCCGGACACCGCACTGCCCGCGCTGTTCCGCAGCGGCCGGGCCGCCCGCATCCTCGACGGACCCGACGAACTGCACATCACCTCCGTGGCCCGGCGGATCCTGCGCGGGTACGGAGAAGAGGCGTCCGCTACACCTTCCTGAGGTCGACCAGCCCGTCCAGGGAGGCCAAGCCGAGGGCCAGGAAGAAGTCGCCCCAGATCAGCTCGTGCCGAACGGCCAGTCCCCGGGCCGCGTCGTAACAGCCGTCCAACAGCATGCCCGCCGGACGGCCGCCGCCCTCCCCGTAGGTGAGGTGCCGTTCGGCAAGGCGGATCAGCAGGGCGACACCGCGGTAGGAGCACGCGAACGACCAGTCCGCGGGAACCCGGGCGAGCTTGAGCAGGGCGACCGCCGTGATGGCGGCGGCCGACGTGTCCAGCGGGCCCGTGGGATCAACGGCGTCCGCGGGCAGGACGAACCGTCCCCTGAGGACATCGCTCCCGGCCAGCAACCGGCGCGCCGCCGCCTCCAGTCGGGGCCTGTCCTGCGCGGCGACCTCCGGGCTGAGCAACGCGTCGGCGACGGCGAGCAGCAGCCACGCCCGCCCCCGGGCCCATCCCGGGCGCGGTTCCTCACACGGCAGCCACCCGGACCCGTCGAACTTCCAGGCGGGCGGCTGCCGCTCCCCGGCAGGACCGACGCAGAGGTCGAGATGACGGTGGAGATGAGCCGCCGCCGCACCCGGTGCAATGCCCGCGAGCAGAGGAACCGTCCCCGGTACACCGTCCGCCCGCGCGAGCAGCCGTGGCCCTCCGAAGGCGTCCCCCCAGGGCACGATCCCCAGCCCGGGTTCGAAGGAGGCCAGCGTGGCGCTCGCCGCCCGCTCCCGCAGCTGCTCCGCCGCACCGTCCCCGACGGCCGGCGCTGTGCCGTACCAGAAGATCAGGCCCCTGGTCGCGGTGTCAGCGTCCGCCCACGGCGCCAGCCGGGCCGTGCAGGCGGCAGCCGCGCGCCGGTCGGCGGGATCTCCGGTGTACCGGGCCCGCAGCCACAGCAGCCCCGCCCAGAAACCCCCGGCCCAGCTGCCGCGCCCCGTCGTCTTCCACCGGCCGTCAGCCGGGTCCGCGTACAGCGGGAACCGCTCCCCCACCTGCGCGGCGGTCCCCGCGACCCGCTCCATCACCGCGGACAGCGCGCGGTCGGCCCAGTCACCCGTCCTCATCGGCCCCGCTCCCGGCGGTCCCGGACGGCCCACGCCCACGCGACGGCACCCGCGAGCGCGAACTCCACCGCCACCAGGGTCCAGCCGACGCCGTACCGGCCGCTCTGCGCGAACGGAGCGAACAGGGACGGGCCCACGGCGAACCCGGCGAAGAACCCCGCCGCGACCAGCGCCGAATCCTGACCGGCCCGGCCGGGAGCCGCACGCTGCACGACCAGCACCATCGACACCGCGTTCCCGGACACCGCGAACACCCCGATCGCGAGCACTCCGGCCCACACCAGCACGGGCGCCGATGCCGCCGCCCCCAACAACACGGCCGCGCCCAGCGCACCGAACGCGAGCCAGGCCGGCAGCCGCTCGGCGAGGCCGGGCACGGCCGCCCGCGACCAGCCCACCCGGCCCCCGATCCCCGCCAGCCCCAGGACCGCGACCAGGCCGGCCGCCGCCGCCGGCCCCATCCCCAGCCGCTGAGTGCCGTACAGCGCCACGTAGGTGTTGACCGAGGCGATCCCCGCACCCAGGAACAGGGAGAACACCGCCAGCCAGGCCACCATGCCACGCAAAACGAAGCTCGCCCTCGCGGCCGCCGGGGCCGGTGCCGGGTCGGCCGGCAGTGCGCGAGCCGCCCATACGGCGGCCAGCAGTGCGGCACCCGCGGCCGTCCAGACCGCCGCGCGCCAGCCGAGCCCGCCCGCGAGTGCGGCCAGCGGCAGCCCCGCGGCGAAGGCACCGAGCTGGACCCCGGACTGCTTCATCCCGGTCACCGCGCCCCGGCGTTCGGGTGGAACAGTCGCGAGAACGGCCTTGTTCGTCGCCGGGTTCGCCAGCGCCTGGGGTACGCCGCCCAGTGCGACGGCACCGAGCAGCAGCCCCGTCCCCGGAGCGGAGCCTATGAGGGTGAGGGCCATGGCCGAGACCGACAGCAGCAGGACCAGCGACCGCCGCGGCCCCATCCGGTCCACGATCCGGCCACCGGCCGGGGACAGCACGGCCGCCACACCGAATCCCATGGTCGTCGTCAGCCCCAGCACGGTCGCGGAGAGGCCCAGTTCCTCCACCAGTCTCGGCCCCAGCGCCCCCAGCAGGAACAGCTGGAGCATCGAGAAGCCCATGGCGCAGGTCAGCAACGCGGTGGTGAGCCGGGACGCACCGGTGCCCGTGGGTGAGGGTATTGCCGTGCGCCGGACCGCCACGGGTGTCTCCGATCTCCAGGAATCAGGTCAGCTCCCGCCCTCGGATGCCTTCCCCTCGGCGGACCGTTTGAGCAGTCGTACGAGGCGGTGCTCCGGTTCCCGGCCACCCTGGTACGCCGGAGCCCGGTCGGGCCGGACAGCCCGGCACCGGTTCCGACCGGCCGTCCTGCACCACGCAACGCGCACCCCCCTGCCGGGCCCGGAGAGCGGGTGCGAAGATGAACCCGCCATGAGGCCAGGCCACTGTTCCCGATTCGTACGGGCCGCGATGTTCGCGGCCGTCTGCGTGCTGCTCGCGGCCGTCGGCCACGTCCTCATGTCCGGCACCGAACTGCCCTGGTGGGCGCTGCTGCCCGCGCTCGCAGGGACCGCAGGGGCCGCCTGGGCCCTGGCCGGCGGGGAACGCGGACTGGCCACGGTGACGGCGGCCACGGTGGTGGTACAGGCCGTGCTCCACTCCCTGTTCTCACTGGCCCAGTCCCTCGTGCAGCCCTCCCTGCCGACCGGAACCTCCTTCGCCCGGCAGTGGGCCGCCTACCTGACCTGCGGACCGGGCGATCAGAGCGACCTGTCGGCCGAAGAAGCGCTGCGAATCGTCGACGCCGCCGGACTCGGCGGGCTCGTCTCGCAGCCGCCGCCCGGCACGACGGGGCAAGCCCTCGGCGGCCACGCCATGCACCACATGGGCGCCTCCCCGAGCGGTCTCATGCCACCGGGCACGGGCCACGACATGGCGTCCATGGCCTCGATGTCCGCCACGGGCATGCTGGCCGCCCACCTGCTCGCCGCCGTGCTCTGCGGCCTCTGGCTCGCCTACGCCGAACAGGCGTTCTTCCGCTTCACCCGTGTCCTCGCGGGCTGGCTCACCGCGCCCCTCCGGGTGCTCTTCGCCGTCCTCGTCCCCGTCGCGAACCACCAGGCTCCCCGGCCGGTGCGGGACTTCGGCGTCCGGCGGCCACGACGGCTGCTCCTCGTCCACGCCATCACCTCACGGGGTCCGCCGACGGGAACCGCTGTCCTGTGACAGCAGGTTCCCCGAGGACGCGCCGACGGCACCAGGCCGTCGCCCCTCGGGCATCGGCCCTGCCCTCCGGCAGGCCGTACTCCCCTCACCGGCCGGACCCCCCGCGCGGTCCGCCGGAAAACCCTTGCCCCTAAGGACCTGTGGCGATGACTCCTGCCCTGCCCGCCCCCCGCCGCCCGGAGGCCCGGAAGCCCTCCCGGCACACCCCGGAATCCGACGCCGAAGCAACCCGACTGGCTCTTGAGGCACGCGACGGGAACCCGGCCAAGGCCGACCTCTTCATCCGCGCGCTCCAGTACGACGTCTGGCGCTACGTCGCCTACCTCAGCGCCGACCCCCAGGCCGCCGACGACCTCACCCAGGAGGTCTTCCTGCGCGCCCTCGCCTCACTCCACCGCTTCGAAGGCCGCTCCTCCGCCCGGACCTGGCTCCTGACGATCGCCCGCCGGACCGTCGTCGACAGCCTGCGCCGCGCCGCCGCCCGCCCACGCCTGGCGGACCGGGACGACTGGCAGACGGCCGCGGAACGGACCCAGCCCCTCACCCTGCCCGGCTTCGAGGAAGGAATCGCCCTCGCCGAACTCCTCTCCCTGATCCCCGCCGAGCGCCGCGACGCGTTCGTACTCACCCAACTCCTCGGGCTGGGATACGCCGAGGCCGCGGCCGCCGTGAACTGCCCCATCGGAACCGTCCGCTCGCGCGTGGCCCGCGCCCGCCGCGACCTCACCGCTTTGCTGACGGACGATGACCCGTCTTCCCCCGCACCCGGCCGGACGCCTGCCCCGACCGTCCCGGGCAACCGCCACCGCACACAGCGGCATCGCGTCCTCGTGCCCGCCGCGGCCTGACCGAAAGGGTGGACCCGTACCCGTTCCGCGAACGGATACGGGCCCACAACGCAGCGACAGCCCGCTGGGCGACCGTGGCCACGACCACGGAACATGCCGCTGCCCGTCCAGCATGGAGCGTCAAACCCGCCTCTCTGTCCGGGAACCGGATGTCTCGGCTCGACGACTCCCTCCACGACCGAACAGCCGACCCGGACCGGTGCCTCCGGTCCGGCTGTTCGTGCCTCGCCCGGTCCGGAACCGACGAAGGAGCCCTCCATGCAGGTCGCGATCGTGCTCTACCCGGGATTCACGGCCATCGATGTCATCGGCCCCTACGACGTCCTGGGACGACTGCCCGGCACCGAGGTCGTGTTCGTCGCCGAAGCACCAGGCCTGGTCCGAAACGACCTGCACAGCCTGTCCATCGACGTCGTGGCCGCATTGGACGACGTCCCCCACCCCGAGGTCGTGCTCGTCGGCGGCGGCCCGGGGCAGGCGGACCAGATGGCCGACGGTCCCCTGCACACCTGGCTGAGGCGCGCCGACGAGACCGCCGACTGGATGACCTCCGTATGCACCGGCTCCCTGATCCTCGCTGCCGCCGGCCTTCTCACCGGCCGCCGGGCGACGACCCACTGGGGCGCCCTCGACCAACTCACCGGGCTCGGCGCGACGCCGGTCCAGGAACGCGTCGTCATCGACGGCCACTACGCCACCGGGGCAGGCGCCTCAGCAGGCATCGACATGGCCCTGACCCTGGCCGGACTGATCGCCGGTGACGACACCGCCCAGGCTGTCCAGCTCCTCCTGGAGTACGCGCCACAGCCGCCGTACAACGCGGGGACCCGCGAATCCGCGGGCCCCGACGTCGTGGCGAAGCTGTTCGCGATGTTCCCTCACGAGTGACCCACCCGGCCGTCAGCCGGCTCGGGAAGGCTGGCGCAGCGACCACCTCCTGCCCGGCCCCCGGGTGTCAGCGCGAGGCGATCAACGCGGGCAGTGCGGCAAGCGCGCCGGTGATGGCATCCGCAGTCAGCCCGCCGCCTTGGGCGAGCTCGGCGGAGCCGCCACCGCGACCGCCAAGGAGTTGCTTGACCAGCGCCGAGGCGTTCAGGCCCGCGTCCCGGGCCGCAGGGTTGAGCGCGATGACCAGACCCGTGCTGGTGCCGACCGCGACCGCGCCGGGCAGTCGGCCGGGCAGGCGGTCACGGACGGCCATGGCGAGCGCGCGGGCGTCCTCGGCCGCGCCCTCGGTGGTGACCGTCACGGTCTGCACACCGGCGGCATCGGTTGCCGTGTCGGCCAGCTCACCGGCGCGGGCAACGGTGGCCTGCTGCTTGAGATGGGCGTTCTCCCGGTCCGCTGTCTTGAGGCGGTCCAGAAGCCCGGCGATCCGGTCCTGGAGCTCGGTGCGCGGGGCGCCGAGCTGTTCGGCGATGCGGGCGACGAGGTCGCGTTCACGGGCGAGGTAGGCGAAGCCCTCGACGCCGACCGCCGCCTCCAGGCGGCGCATGCCGGCGCCGACCGAGCCCTCCGAGGTCAGCGCGACGGTGCCGATCTGGGAGGCGTGCTCGACGTGGGTGCCGCCGCACAGCTCGCGCGACCAGGCCCCGCCGATCTCGACGACGCGTACCTTCTCCCCGTACGTCTCGTCGAAGAGGGCGAGCGCGCCGATCTCCTTGGCCTCGGGCAGGGTCATCCACTGCACGCCGACGGGCAGGTCGCGGCGCAGGGCGCGGTTGGCGGCCTCCTCGACTTCGCTGCGGACGGCCGGGGAGAGGGCGCCGCGCCAGGGGAAGTCCAGGCGGAGGTAGCCGGGCCGGTTGTACGAGCCGGACTGCAGGGCGGTGGGGCCGAGCACCTCGCGCAGGGCCGCGTGCAGGACGTGGGTGCCGGAGTGGGCCTGGCGGGCGCCGAGTCGCCACTCGGCGTCGACGGCTGCGTGCACGGCGTCGCCGGGGGCCAGCTCGCCTGCGGTGATCCGGACCTGGTGGACGACCAGGCCCGGCAGGGGCCGCTGGACGTCGAGGACCTCGGCCTCGACGGAGGCGCCCGACAGGCGTCCCGCGTCGCTGTCCTGGCCTCCTGACTCGGCGTAGAACGGCGTCCGGTCCAGGACGACGGTGACGATCTCGCCGGTGGCCGCCACCGGGACCGGGCCGGCGGTGCCGAGGACGGCCAGTACGCGGGACTCGGTGGTCAGGGCCTCCCAGGCCCGCCAGTCGGTCGGGCCGTGCTGGTCGAGTACGGGGCGGAGGGCGGAGGTGTCCAGGGCGCCGCCGGACTTGCGGGCGCGGGCGTCGGCCCGGGCGCGTTCGCGCTGGGCGTTCATCAGCGCGGTGAAGCCCTCGCGGTCGACCTCCACGCCCTGCTCGGCGGCCATCTCCAAGGTCAGGTCGATCGGGAAGCCGTACGTGTCGTGCAGCAGGAAGGCCTGGGCGCCGGGCAGCGAACGGCCGCCGTCGGCCTTCACCTGGGCGACGGCGGTGTCCAGGACGGTGGTGCCCTGCTTGAGGGTGGCGCGGAAGGCGTCCTCCTCGCCGTACGCCTGGTCGGCGATGCGGGCGAAGGAGTCGGCGAGCTCGGGGTAGCTGGGGGCCATGCAGTCGCGGGCGACCGGCAGCAGCTCGGGCAGGACCGGGTCGTGGAAGCCGAGCTGGCGCATGGAGCGGACCGCGCGGCGCAGGATGCGGCGCAGGACGTAGCCGCGGCCTTCGTTGCCAGGGGCCGTTCCGTCGCCGAGCAGCATCAGGGCGGTGCGGACGTGGTCGGCGACCACGCGGAGGCGGACGTCCGCCTGCGGGTCGGTGCCGTAGCGGGCGCCGGAGAGCTGGGCGGCGCAGTCCAGGACGGGGCGGGTCTCGTCGATCTCGTAGAGGTTGTCGACGCCCTGGAGGAGGGTGGCCATGCGTTCCAGGCCCATGCCGGTGTCGATGTTGCGGCGGGGCAGCTCGCCGAGGATCGGGTAGCCGGACTTGCCGGCCCCTTCGCCGCGCTCGTACTGCATGAAGACGAGGTTCCAGAACTCCATGTACCGGTCCTCGTCGACCGCCGGGCCGCCCTCGCGGCCGAGCGCCGGGCCGCGGTCGTAGTACAGCTCGGAGCAGGGGCCGCAGGGTCCGGGGACGCCCATGGACCAGAAGTTGTCCTCGTCGCCGCGAGCCACGATCCGCTCGTCGGGCAGGCCGGCCACCTTCCGCCAGATGCCGCGGGCGTCGGTGTCGGAGTGGTGGACGGTGACCCAGATCTTCTCCGGGTCCAGCCCGTAGCCGCCGTCCGCCTGGGCCTTGGTGGACAGGTCCCAGGCGTAGGCGATGGCCTCCTCCTTGAAGTAGTCGCCGAAGGAGAAGTTGCCGTTCATCTGGAAGAACGACCCGTGCCGGGTGGTCTTGCCGACCTCCTCGATGTCCAGGGTGCGGATGCACTTCTGCACGCTGGTCGCCCGCTCCCACGGTGGGGTGGCCTCGCCGGTGAAGTACGGCTTGAACGGCACCATCCCCGCGTTGACGAACAGCAGCGTCGGGTCCGGGGTGGGCAGCGGCGCGCTCGGGACGACCGTGTGGCCGCGGGCGGCGAAGTAGTCCAGGAAGCGCTGGCGGATGTCGGCGGTACGCATGGTGGGTGCTGCTCCGGGAGTGGGAGTGGGTGGTCGGATGCGGCGAGGGGCGGCTGTGCGGGCCGGGTGCAGGGGGCCGAGGAAGACCGCGTGTCCGGTTCCCTCGGGAGCGGGGTGGGTGGCCTGGGTCCAGCCGAGGCGCCGGTAGAAGGCCAGCGCGTCGCGGGCGCGGACCGAGGTCAGCAGCCAGCACCGGCCTTCCGGGGCGTCGGCGGTCACGGCGTCGAGCAGGGCGGCACCTACGCGCCGGCCGCGTGCCGCCTTGGCGACGGCGAGCTCGTCTACTTCACGGCCTCCGCACAGCCACGAGGCCGTGTGCTCGGGGCCCAGCGCAGCGGCCACCTGCGGGTAGCAGCCGCCGGACGGGAACGGTGCGGGCGTGGTCCATGCCGTCGCGAAGCCGGACACCCTCTCGCCGTCGAAAGCGAGCGCAGCCACGAAGCCGGGCCGGGGCGCACTCTCGGCCAGCCCTCCGAGGAACCGTTCCGCCACCTGCCGGGACGCATTCCACGGCGCCTCGGTAAAAGCCTCGGCGTAGACGTGAAGGATGTCGTCCTGCCGGGCGAGCAGTTCGGCGCCGGACACCCGGCGCACCGCCACGCCGCTCACGCCACTCTCGCCGCCGGCCGGGCGACGGGGTGCAGAGCCGCGTACTCCAGGGGCGCGGACGGGTCGATGGACATGTCGAGCTGGGCGGGGTCGGAGCCGGCCCGGACCAGCAGGTCGCCGACGGCTGCGATCATCGCGCCGTTGTCGGTGCACAGGGTCATGGGCGGCACCCGCAGCTCGACCCCCGCGGCCGCGCACCGCTCCTCGGCCAGGGCCCGCACCCGCGAGTTCGCGGCCACGCCGCCCACCACCACAAGGGTGCGCACGTCGTACTCCCGGCAGGCGGCGAGCGCTTTGCGGGTCAGGACGTCGGCGACGGCCTCCTGCAGCGAGGCGGCGCCGTCGGCCACGGGGAGTTCCGCTCCGCTCTGGCGGTGCTGCTCGGCCCAGCGGGCAGCGGCCGTCTTCAGCCCGGAGAAGGAGAAGCCGTAGGGGTGCTCCTTGGAACCCAGGAGCGGACGCGGGAAGGCGACGGAGCAGGGGTTGCCGCCGCGGGCTGCGCGGTCGATGGCCGGGCCGCCCGGGTAGGGCAGGCCGAAGACCCGGGCGACCTTGTCGAAGCACTCCCCGGCCGCGTCGTCGATGGTGTCGCCCAGGTGCAGGATCGGATCGCGGACCAGGTCCCGTACGAGCAGCAGCGAGGTGTGGCCGCCGGAGACGATGAGCACCATGCAGGGGTCGGGCAGCGGCCCGTGCTCCAGAGTGTCGGCGGCCACGTGCCCGGCGAGGTGGTGCACGCCGTACAGGGGCACGCCAGCCGCGTACGCGAGGGTCTTCGCCCCGGCCAGACCGACCTGGAGGGCACCGGAGAGGCCCGGGCCGGTGGTGACGGCGACCGCGTCGATGTCCCGCAGACGCAGCCCGGCCTGGTCGAGCGCCTCCTGGACGACCGGATTGAAGGCCTGCAGGTGCGCACGGGACGCGATCTCGGGCACCACGCCTCCGAAGCGCGCGTGCTCGTCCATGCTCGTCGCCACGACGTGGGCCAGCAGTCTCCCGCCGGAGACGATGCCCGCGCCCGTCTCGTCGCACGACGACTCGATACCGAGCACCACCGGAGCTGCCACGGCCACCTCTTTCGCATCAGGCACGCAATTGCAAGTGTTGTGCAATAAGGTACTCCGCCGATGGGCATCGACTGCGCCGGACATGGCGCGACCAGCCTTGGGGCGGCACCGAAGCAGCAGCACCGGCCGTTGGCGCCCCTGTCGCGGAGGGCCCGGAGCCGGGCGAGCGGGGCGAGCGGATCAGCCTGGTGTGCCTCGGCTCCCGTGTCGACGCCTACCGCCCGGAGGGCCTCGAGCGACAGAACCGGAGCTGGCACCCGCATCCGACAGGTTCCTCAGGAGCCGGTTGTGACCCCGGAACCTGGATCTGGAGGACCAGCAGGTGATTGCCTGCGCCACCAGTGCGTAAGCAACAAGAGCAACACGGGATGGGAACCGCCCTCGGCCTTCGTGCGCCGCAGCTGTCGCTGGCCAGGCCTCGCGCGGTGGCTACCTGAACCGCTTCGCGGCAGGTTGCGGTGACGGAGCTGGCGGCCGGAGGTTCCGCCCGGCGCCGTCCGGGATCCGGTCCATGGCGTTCCTCCCGCAAGTGCGCCCCGAGGCCCTTCGGCGGCGCTCACCCTCGCCCTGTCTTTCTGCACGTGTTGCGGGGGCGGACACCTGACAACGGGATGTGTGACGCAGTGGGGACGGAGATCCCTCTGGCGCGTATCCCCCGGTCATCGGCCGAGTGAAGCGCGTGGTGGCGCCGTTTCCCGACCCATGATCGGGGGTGTTGTCACTCCGTGAGCATCGTGATCAGTTCCCCGATAGTGGCCTCGCCGGTTGTCGCAGCGGACGTGGAGGACGCGGGCGCATCCGGCATGGACCTCAGCTGTACCTCCCACGGAGACGTCCTGAGGGTACGACTCGCAGGCGAGGTGGACCACTTCACCGCCGCACCCCTGAGGGTCGTGCTGGCTGCTGCGGCGGCCTACGGATACCGGCATCTGGATCTCGACACCCGAGCCGTCTCGTTCTGCGACTCCGGGTTGCTCGCTGCGGTCGCCGGTTGGTGCGGTAGAGGCCGCACCGTGTCCCATACGGCCACCTCAAGGGCAGTTGGCCGGCTCCTGGCGATGGAGTGCGACCTGGACCGCCGCAAGACACCGGGTGCCTGGAGGGCGACCGGCCGATGATCTTCAGTGTGATGACGGCCGCCCCGCTCCTCCTGGCGTTGTTCTTGGCATTGAGCCCGGCCAAGAAGCCGGTCCGCCGCCACCGTGCGTGCGGTAAGGCACGGTGACCCGTACCGGACCCGGTTGGCCCGCGCCCGCGTTGAGCGGGTACGGGCCAACCGGGGGTCCGTCGTCTCGCTGCCGCGCCCTCGAATCTTCCCCGTGCGCGACGCGGCTCATGGGGCGGCGCCCGCTCCTGCCGGCCCTGCACCGCCGACGTACGGGTGAACGTCCATAACTTCGCGTCACGGCCCGTGCGTAGGGATTGTCACACCGGTATGACAACAGCGCATCAGCAGATGATCCCACGTCAGGCCGACGCTTTCCCCTCAGCTCGGCGGTCGCGGAGCCGGCCCGGCGAGCTGCCCGAGCCGGATGAGCGGCGCCGGCTGCGAGAGCGGTGGGGCTTGTCGACCCGGCAGGTGGCGACGGCGTTCGGGGTGACACCCGCGACGGTGCGCTCCTGGGAGCACGGCCGTTCGGCACCCCGGGGCAGTCGCAAGGAGGCGTACCGGCGGTTCCTGGCGGGCCTTGCCTCCTACGCAGAGGTGGCCCGGTCGGGGGCCGCGGACCGTGACCGGCGTCGGACAGCGGACGTTCAGCGTCCGCTCTTTCGCCCGGCCGCGGCGGTGCCCGCTGTGCCGCAGGGCATCCCGCCCGGGCCATCGTGCCCGAACACGTCGTGGACGGGCAGGGCGGTGCGCGCCGCCGCGGGCAAGCCGGGTGCCGACCCCGTGTCACCGGAGCGCATCCGGCGCCTCCGGCGGCTGGGCGCCGCGGCCTGCGTGTGGTCGCTCGCCCTGTGGGTGATCATCACCTGTCCACCGCCGCTCTGACGGCGCCGGGCGGGTGGGGCGGGTGGTCACACGATGCCGGTGACCGTCACCCGCACTGCCCCGGGTGTCGTGGCCGCCGCCTCGACCGCCGCCGCCCGCACGGCGGCGGCGGTCGAGGCGGCCTGGTGCCGCGCACGGACAACGATCTCGATGCGCAGGGCGGCCACCCGGCCACGGGGTCCGTAGGTGATGCGCACCGCGCCGCCCGGGTCGGGCTGGTCGGCAGCGGCCTGCTGCCGTGAGCCGGTCGCCTGTAGCAGGGAGCGCAGGCCGGGGCGCAGGCACGCGACGCCCGGGACGGCAAGGACGGCGTAGGTCACCTGCTGGGTCAGGGCTTGGGAACGGTCGCTGTTCACGGCCTGGCCTCTCGCGGCTGGGTGGGTGGGTCGTGGAGGTCGGTGACGCTGACATCCACGTCGCCGAGCGTCAGGCCGAGGTGCTGCCGGGCTGCACGGATCAGGTTTTCACGCACCGCGCGAGTGGTGTCCGGGAGGTCGCGCCCGTAGGCGACGGTGATGCCGAGGTGGACGCTGGAGGGGCCGCGTTCAGGTTGGGTACGGCTACCGGGCGGGGTGATACGGCAGCTTCCGGCCAGTACGCCGGGCACCTCTTCAGCGGCGGTGCGCAGGACGCGGGCGGCAACGGACTCGTAGATCCAGCTGTCCTCGCCGACCTCACCGAGCGGCAGGTTGCGGCCCGGGCGCAGCTCCAGGCGGACCGCGTCCATGACGCGCCGCACCACTGCGGCGGTGTCGATGTCGGCGGGTGGCGTGGTCGGCGGGAGCACGGCGGTGCGCAGGTGTTCCAGGTCCGCGACAGCCTGCCGGCAATAGGTGCAGCCGGCGGTGTGCGGGTCGGTGCCCGGCCGGTCGGCGTCGTCCCAGACTCCGGCCAGATCCCTGCCGCAGGCGAGGATCCCGAAGTCTTCGTCGTCAGGGTTCTCGTGGGAGTGGGGGGTGTTCATCGCCATGCGGCCATCGCCTCCGTCAGCATGCGCCGGGCCCGGAACACGCGTGCGCGAACCGCTTCGGGCCGGATGCCCACCGCCTGGGCGATCGTCTCGTACGGCTGTCCTTCGACTTCCCGCAGGACCCAGCAGACCTTCTGCTCGGCGGACAAGCCGCCCATGGCCCGGGCGAGGTCGCGAACGGCGGCGTGGGACTCCGCGGCGCGGACGGGTGACGACTGGTGCTCGGGTGCGGGCGGTTCGGCGACCGCGTCCAGGTCGGCTGCGGGTCTGCGGGCCCTTAGCAGGTTCAGGCACCGGTTGGTGACGATGCGGTGGAGCCACGTGCCGAAACCGGCATCGCCGCGGTACTCGGGCAAGCTCCGCCACGCACTGACAAAGGCGTCCTGGACGGCGTCCTCGGCTTCGGCCCGGCTGCCCATCAGGCGTTCGGCGAGCTGCATCATGGCCGGCGAGTGTCGGTGGACCAGCACCTCGAACGCCTCCTCATCTCCTTCTGCGGCCCGCACGGCCAAGAGCCGGTCGCCGGCCTCGGCCGTTTCCTCATCTTCGTCCGGGCCCCACCGAGCGTTCAACGCGGGCTCCTTCCAGCCTCCACTGCTTTGACACCACCTGCCCGGCGTTCGTTACGCCACCCGGATCCGCACTTTTGTTCACCCGTTCACGGCAAGAGGTCCGTAACGGATGGCGCACTCGCGGTGTCAAAGCAGTGCAACCACACACCGACCCGTTGAGGGAGCAGTCATGACGGCAACGCAGGAGAAGACCCCGGTCCGCCAGCACCACGCAGACAGCTCGGTGCCCGGGGCCGGCCGCACGCAGGTCGACGAGCCCGGCGGAACGCGCGGCCGTACGTCGATCGCGGACACGGTCGTCGTCAAGATCGCGGGGCGGGCCGCGCGGGAGATCCCCGGCGTCCACGACATGGGCGGCGGTCTGTCCCGCACGCTCGGCGCGGTCCGCGACCGGGTGCCGGGCGGGCGCCCGAACGTCGGGCGCGGGGTGAAGGTCGAGGTGGGCGAGCGCCAGGCCGCCATCGACGTGGAACTGGTCGTGGAGTACGGCGTCCCGGTCCCTGACGTCGCCCGCGACGTCCGCGAGAACGTGATCGCCGCGGTGGAACGGATCACCGGCCTGGAGGTCGTCGAGGTCAACATCGCCGTCACCGACGTCCACCTGCCCGGTGACGACGAGGACGACGCGACCGAGACACGGGTGGCATGAGCCGCCCACACCGCGTGGGCTCCTGAGTACCGTCGATGAGGAAAGAAAGGCAACAGCCATGAGCAGGGATGTCCTGGGGCTGCTGGTGGGGATGGCGCTCGGGTTCGCCGGCTGGTTCGGAGGCTTCGGTGCCTTCCTCCTGGTCGCCGCCCTCGGTGGGCTGGGCTACGCGGCCGGCCGCTACACCGAGCGCGGCGGAGACCTGCGCGACCTGCTGCTCACCGAGCGCAGGCAGTGGTGAACCCAGCCGAGCGGGGCGTCACCACCGTCACGGACCGGGTGACGGCCAAGATCGCCCGGCAGGCGGCCTCCGAAGCGGTCCTCCCGGCCGGCGGGCACGTCCTGAGGTCTGCGGCCACGACGCGCGGAACCCGGGTCGAGGTGACCGTGGAGGTGGACCTGCCCGTATCAGCCCCGGCCGACACCGGCCGGATGGTCCAGCTCCACGACCACCTGACCAGCCGCACCCGTTGTCTGACCGGGCTGGCCCTCGGCCCCGCACACCTGCGGATCCGCAGACTCGGCCCGGTCACCCCGAGCTCCCGTCCGGAGATCACACGGCAGCCGACGGTCACGGCCCGCAGATCGTGGTCCTCACGGCGCACCGCCACCACAGGTGTGGCCATCGCCGTGGCCGTCCTGTCCGCGCTGGCACTGTGGACCGTCCTGCACCAGCACCTGCCCGGCACTGCCGCGCCGCCCTGGGAACGGGTACGCCGGTGGGTGACGGCGTCCGGAGGCCGTTCCCTGCTGCGCCCGGCTGCCTGGGCGGCCGCTGCTGCCGGGGCATGGCTGATCCTCCTGGCACTGGCGCCCGGTCACCGCCGTCTGATTCCCCTGAGCTGTCCTCAGGCGGTCCGGGCGGTCATCAGCCGCCGGCACGCCTCACGCCTGGTCCGGGCAGCCGTCACCGAGGTGCCCGGTCTGAGGGTCCGCGCGCTCCGCTTCACCCGCCGCACGGTCACCGTGCGCGCCGAAACGGCCTACGGCGCACCCCCCGACATCGGCCACACGACCACCGCCGCAATCGAGCGCACCCTCCAGAACATGGCACTCCACCGCACACCGAAAGTGCGGCTCGTCCTGCGCCCTGTGCGGGACCCGCACGCCTCCTCCGCCCGGCGAGCGACCCAGGAGGACGAGAATGCGTAGCCGCACCGTGCCCAACCGGACGGCCCTCGCTCTGACCGGGCTCGCCCTCATCGCCGCAGCCGCGTCCGTTACCCGGTGGGGCGAGGAGAACGTCCTCATGGCCGTCCTCCGGCACCTGCAGCAAGCGGATCATCGCCTGCTATCCGTGGCAGGCGCTGTCGGTTTCGCCGCGTCGCTGTTCCTGGTCACGGTGCAGATACCGCGCCCGGCCCCACGCCGCCTGGCCCTTCCCGCCCCCCACTGCGGGCTGGACAGCCGGGCCGTCCGCCACGCCGTCCAAGCCGGCTGCGCCGCCATACCGGGGGTCGTGCGCGTCCGCTGCCGCCTTACGGGCCGCCGGCACATGATGCGCCTGGGCATCACCCTCACCGTGAACGCAACAGCACACCCCGACGACGTCCTGACCACGGTGTCAGACACTGTCCTGACACAGATCGCCCCGCTTCTCGAGCCCCGCCGGCTCCGCACTCGGATCCGTCTTCAGGTACAACGACCCAGGCCGCATCGAGCCCGCTGACAAGAGCCCGGCGGGCCGGTCAACACCGGTCGCGGCACAGCCGTCCGCAGGAGCAGCCCCGCCGCCACGGACCGCCGCGGAGCAGCGGCGGGCCCGTCGCGCGGCTGCGGCCACTCGCTCTTCTCGTGGCCACATCCCTCAACCGCCCTGGCTGCGACGTGACACCGGAGACGTACGGCGTGGACGTGGTGTCGACCCGTGGGTCACCCGCCTGCCGCAGTTGCCGGGCACTGCCGGCACGCAGGCATTCGAAGTCCTCGGCCTGTACGCGCGCGCAGCAGGGGGAGCCTTGGCCGCGACCGCGGTGACCGCCCTGGTCGATCCCCGCTCCCACCTGATCGTCTACGCCAGCGCCGGCCATCCACCACCGGTCCTGCTCCGCCCCGACCGCACCGTCGAAACCCTCGACCAGGCCTCCGACCCGCCGCTGGGCGCACGGCCCGAGCACGTCCCCCGCCCTCAGGCCGGCATCCAGTACCGCCCGGGCGACACCCTCGTCTTGTGCACCGACGGCCTCATCGAGCGTCACGGCGAAGACATCGACGCCGGCCTGACACGGCTGACCGATGCCCTTGCCGATTCAGGCTCGGTGCTGAGCCCGCAGACGCGGACGCCCTGCTGGACGGGCTGGGGGTCAGCCACGGCGCCCGCTAAGACATCGCCCTCGTCGTCACGCGCCTCCGAGCGGGCCCGCAATCACAAGATGGCGGCCCGCAAGGTGAGTCCGAGCCCGACGAGAACGACCAGGACGGAGATGCCCAAGGGGCCCGGGCGCGGTGGTAGTGCCACAGGGCCTGGCGGGTGCCGAGGGCCAGGTCCTGATCGGCTGGATAAGGCCTGGCTCACCGATCGGCCGAGGTGCGTCACTACAGGCAGATTTCTACCCCGGGTCCGTGGCCTTGGGGCGGCTGGTCCCCGGGGCGAGGACGGCTGCAAGAGAGCGGGGCAGTACCTCTTGCCAGCCCAGCAGGCGCAGCCCCTGCACCGTCTCGCCCGCACGGCAGAGTTCGAGCCCGGCGCAGTCCGTCGATTGCCAGCCTGTAGACGATTCCATCTCCGCACCGTCCCCAGGCCCCCACCCGCCCCGCAGCACAACGGGTGACGACACGCCGACTGCCACCCGCCTGGAGCAGTGACGGGGTCGGTTCCTGGGCCGGGCGGGTGGCTTTCGCGCCGGAGCCCCGTCCGCCGCGGTGGCGGTGGCGAATCCCCCAAAAGCCGTCGGCCACTGTGGTCGAGGCATCGAATACCGGGAGAACTCATGCGAAACCGCACCATGACCGCTGTGTCCGCCGCCGTACTCGCCGCGCTGTGCGCTGCGCCTGCTCTGGCGGCGTCCGACACCCGGTCGCAGACCCTGCCCGCCCACGATCACAAGGCCTTGCACGCGATCGGACTCACCAGCGATCAGCGTCTGGTCGAGTTCGACGTGAACAAGCCGTCCAAGACCTGGTCGCTGGGGAAGGTCTCGGGCCTGTCCGGCGACAGCAAGCTGGTCGGCATCGACTTCCGCGTCCAGAACGAGAAGCTCTACGGCGTCGGCGACCAGGGCGGCATCTACACCCTGAACACCGCCAACGCCAAGGCGATGAAGGTGTCCCAGCTGACCGTCGCGCTGGCCGGGACCGCGTTCGGTGTGGACTTCAACCCCGCCGCCAACCGGCTCCGCGTCATCTCCAACACCGGCCAGAACCTGCGCCACAACATCGACGATGCGGCAGCGCCGCTGACGACCACCGTGGATGGCACCCTCACCAACCCCACCACCCCGCCGTCGACCGCGATGGGCGTCACGGGCGCCGCGTACACCAACAACGATCTGAACGCCGCGACCGCGACGACCCTGTTCGACCTGGACACGATGGCCGACCGGATCTCGCTGCAGTCCCCGGCCAACGCCGGCACCCTGGCCCCCACCGGCAACCTCGGTGTGGATGCCGCTCTCGATGCCGGCTTCGACATCTACTACAACGCGATGGCCGGCACGAACCACGGCTTCGCCGCCATCGGCACCGGCGGCTCCTACCGCCTCTACGCAGTCGACGTACTGACCGGGAAGGCCACGAGCAAGGGCGCCTTCCCGACGAAGTACCAGGTCACCGACCTGGCCCTGCCCATCAACCAGAAGTAGCACGCACCCTGACGCCCGGCCCCGCGCCACCGGTCCCGACGGGGGACCACGGCGCTGGGCGGGGCCCGCCGGCCATCCACGCACACGGGCCGGTACGTCGGTGGCCCCGCGTCCTTCGGGAAGGACGCGGGGCCACCGGCCGTTGCGGGACGACGTTCCTGGTGCGGGTTACTTGGGCATCAGGACGGTGTCGACGATGTAGACGTTGGCGTTGGCGGTCTTGACGTTGCCGCACACCACGTTGGACGTGTCGTTGACCTTGTACGCCTCGCCGGAGCCCTTCGTGGTGACCATGCCCTTCTCCAGGGTCTCGAAGGAGCCGTTCTCCAGCTGCTTGGGCGTGAGCTTCTGGCCCACGACGTGGTAGGTGAGGATCTTCGTCAGGGTGGCCTTGTCGGCGAGGACCTTGTCGAGGTCGGCCTTCGGGATCTTCGCGAAGGCGTCGTTGGTCGGGGCGAAGACGGTGATGTCCTTGGCGTTGTTCAGGGTGTCGACAAGGCCGGCCTGCTTGACGGCGGCGACCAGGGTGGACAGGGCCGGGTTGTTCGAGGCGGCGGTGGCGACCGGGTCCTTGGCCATGCCGTCGAACGAGCCCGCGCCCTCCTTCGGCACGCCGGCACAGGCCGCTCCGAACGGCTGGTCGCCGGTCATCGAGTCGCCCGTGGGGGTGCTCTCGCCGGTCTTGGCCTGGTCACCGGCGGCGGCGGTGGGTGCGGCCTTGGTGTCGCTGCCGGAGTCGGAGCAGGCGGCCAGGGAGAAGGGCAGCAGGGCGGCTGCGGCGACTGCGATCGCGGTACGGCGGATCTTCATGCTGTTCATGATCGATTGCTCCTCGGGGGCTTTTCTGTAAGGGATTGCAGGAAGTTGGTTGTGCGGCCGGAGTCGCCCTGGGGGCTCGTCCGGTGGTCTAGGGGACGGTGACGAAGACGCTGTGCCAGCCGCTCGCTCCGTCGGGGATGGTCCGGGCGCGCTGTTCGGTCTGTACCTGGCCAGTGCCGTCGGTGGCGCGGACGGTGATCGTGTGGCCGCCGGGGGCGGCTTTCCAGGGGTAGGACCACTGACGCCAGGTATCGATGCCTGCCTGCTGGGCGAGGTCGGCGTCCTGCCAGGGTCCGTCGTCGATGCGGACTTCGACGCGGGTGATGCCGCGGTGCTGGGCCCAGGCGACACCTGCGATGGTGACGGTGCCGGCGGCGGGGCGGGCAAACGGCTTGGGGGTGTCGATCCTGGCCTGGGTCTTGATCGGTGCCTTCCGCGCCCACTTGCGCTTGACCCAGTAGGGGTCGTAGGCGTCGAAGGTGGTGAGCTCGATGTCGGTGATCCATTTGCAGGCCGACACGTACCCGTACAGGCCGGGTACGAGCATGCGCACCGGGAAGCCGTGATCGAAGGGCAGGGGCTCGCTGTTCATGCCGACGGCGAGCATCGCGTCCCGGCCGTCCATCAGGTCCTCGACCGGCGATCCGAGCGTCATCCCATCCACCGAACGCGCCACCAGCTGATCGGCCTTGCCTCCCTGGGACGGTGGCCGCACCCCGGCCTCCTTCAGGAGGCCGGCCAGCGGCACGCCGAGCCAGCGGGCGGTTCCGATATAGGGGCCACCGACCTCGTTGGAGACACAGGTCAAGGTGATGTCGCGTTCGATCAGGGGGCGTGCCAGGAGCTGGTCGAGGGTGTAGGTGCGCGGCCTGCTCACCCCTTTGCCGTGGATGCGCAGCCGCCAGGTGCCCGCGTCGACCTTGGGGACGGTCAGGGCGGTGTCGACGCGGTAGAAGTCGGCGTTGGGGGTGGTGAAGGGGCTGATGTCGGCGACCTTGAGCTGGACACCGGCCGGGATCGCGGGTGCCGGAGAGGCAGGAGCGGGCAGGACCAGGCTGTTGCGGGAGGCGACTGCACCTTGGCCCTGGCGGCCGGTGAAGAACCGGCCCAGGGCCCCGGCAGATACCGCCGCCACCGCGGTCACGCCGGCCGCGGCGAGGAAACCGCGCCTGTTCCAGCCTTCAGTGGCTTCCTGTCCGTCCGCGAGGGCAGGGACCGTGGCGGGCACGGCTTTCGACGCAAGGACATAGAGGACGAGGGCCCCTGCAAGGGCTCCGGCGATCGAGGGCAGTACGTCGCCGATGCCGGTGGAGTCGGGGCGGCTGAGGGCCGCGGCTGAGCCGACGATTCCGAACAGCAGCACGCCGGTGGCGCCGACCCGCCGGTGGGACAGGGCGAGGATGCCGAGGCCGACGGCGATGAGGGCGAGGATGGCGAGGATTCCGAGCTGCAGGACGGTCTTGTCGTTCTCCCCGAAGGTGCGGATCGCGAAGTCCTTCACCGCGGCGGGTGTCCGGTCGATCACCGCACCACCCACAACCGTCACCGGGCCGGCCGCAGGCCGCACCAGGCCGGCGACCAGCTCGGCCACGGCCAGCGCCGTGAACGCCGCCAGAAGGCCGGCCAGTGCACCCCGTGCGGCGCGGGAGAGGATTGTTCGGAAGCTGCTCACAACCGGCATTCGGCAGCCCCCTACCGGAGGATTGGTCCGACCTCCGAAAGAGTGAACAGAGCACGGGTGTTGCCGTCACGGCACCGGTGTCGAGGCGGTGGTGAGCCCGGGTTCGCCCATGTGCGGGGGCGGGCCGATCCGGGGGCGGGAGAGGTCCGCGGGCAGGCGGGTGGGCCACCAGGTGCGGGGTCCGAGGTCGAGGATCAGGGCGGGGACGAGGAAGAGGCGAACCAGGAGGGTGTCGATCAGCACGCCGATGGCGACAATGCAGCCGATCTGTGCGAGGTAGAGCAGGGGCATCACGATCAGAGCGGCGAACGTGGCGGCCAGGATGAGTCCGGCGGCGCTGATGACGCCGCTGGTGGTTGCCAGTGCCCGGTGCACCCCGGCGGTGGTGCCGTGGTGGAGCGCTTCGGCGCGGATACGGTGGACGAGGAAGATGTTGTAGTCCACGCCAAGGGCGACGAGGAAGACGAAGGAGAACAGCACCACGGCCGGCTCGGTGGCAGCACTGCCGACGACCAGCTGGAGAACGAGCGCGGCGGCCCCGAACGCGGTGAACAGGCTGACCCATGCCGCCGCGACCAGAAGCAGGGGCAGCAGCAGGCAGCGCAGCAGAACGATCAGGACGACCAGGACGACGGCCAGCACCAGAGGCATGATCAGCCTGTGGCCGCCGACAGATGTCTCGTGGAGGTCGGTGAGCTGCGCGCTCTGCCCGCCGACCAGCGCCCCGGTTCCGGCCAGCGAACCGCGCAGCCGGACCACCGTGGCACGGGCTTGGGCGCTGTCCGGGGCGTCTGCCAGCGTCGCCATCACCTGTGCCGTCCTCTCAGGTCCGGGGTGGACGTCGGTGGCCGCAACGCCGGGCGTCGCGGCAGCCTTCTCTCGTACCTCGGTCATGCGGGTGGCGGGCGCGATGATGATCAGGGGGCTGGCGGTTCCGGCGGGGAAGTGGCGTGCGAGGACGTGCTGCCCGGTAGCGGAGGGTGAACCGGCCGGCAGGGCCTGGTGCAGGGGAACGCCGCTCTGCGCGAGGAACGGGGCGCAGGCCGCTCCCGCGGCGAGCAGCACCAGGCAGCCCGCCCACACCCGGCGGGGCCGGCACTCGATGGCACGGCCCGCTTTCGTCCGCCGACCGTCTTCTCCCGTCTGCGACGCGGTGGCGGGACGCAAGGCTCGGCGTCCGCACACAAGGAGGAGGGCGGGGAGGAAGGTCAGGGACACTGCGGCGCAGCAGGCCATGGCGATCGCCACGGCCGGTCCCAGCGCTTGCTCGGCGGGCAGGTCGCTGAAGGTGAGGGTCATCATGGCGCAGGCGATGGTTGCTGCGCTGGCCAGGACCGGGGGTGCGGTGGCGCGGCATGCGGCTTTCATCGCCTGCGCGGCGTCGGGGTGTTGGGCGAGTTCTTCGCGGTGGCGGGCGGCCAGCAGGAGGGCGTAGTCGGTGCTCGCGCCGATCACGAGGACGAACACGATGCCCTGGGTTTGGCCGTCGATCGCCAGCCAGCCCGGCCGGGCCAGCGCATACAGGACCGCGCAGGCTGCGGCCAGCGCCACCAGGGAGCCGGCGATCACCAGCAGCGGCATCACCAGGCTGCGGTAGACGGCGAGCAGGATCAGCAGGACGCCGGCGAGGGTGACGGCCAGCAGCATGCTGTCGGTCTTCGCGAACGCGCCGTCGAGGTCGGCCTGCGCGGCGGCCGGCCCCGCCAGATCTACGTGTGTTCCGTCGACGGTGGTGGCCGCCTGCCGGATGGCATTCAGCTGCGCGGCCAGTTCGGACGGTCTGGCGGCGATCACGGCCGTCAGTGCCCGGCCGTCCGCAGCCAGGACCGGGACGGCGGTGGAGCCGGCCAGGCGGGTGGTGATCTGACGGACCGCCTGCTGCTGGGCGGCGGTGATCTTCTCGCCGCCCTTGCGAGGGGTCCAGATCACCGCGAGGGGCAGCAGGTCGTCCTGCGCGGTCGGGTTGAGCAGGCGGGCGACCCGGGCGGACTCGGCGCCGGCCGGCAGCTGGACCGCCTGGCTGGAGGGGGCCACCTCGCCCAGACGCATGGTGTACGGGCCGGCGGCTACGGCCAGGGCCAGCCACAGCAGGAGCACGGCCAACGGGCCTGCCCGATGGAACTTCCACATCACGGGGGGGCGCCTTCCGATCGCGGCGGTCGAAACCGCCCGGCGGCCCTGCGGAAGCCCGCGGACCCCCATCCGGGACGGGTGTACGGGGGTGGTTCGACACCACGGCGGGAGGGGGATGGGGTGGGCTGCCTGATGTCACCCGACCGGGCGACTTTCGCTGTTTGCGCCGTAGACACAATCCTTGGTCCGGTTCGTCCCGAATCCTTCGCGTGAGGCTCCTGAAGGGGCCTGCAGCACACCGATTCCGCGATCGACTGGATTCAAGGGAGGTGAGTGCGATGACCGTATCCGTGAACGTGCGCAGGCTGGTGGCAGGGGCCGCGTCGGCCGGTCTGCTGGCCGGCGCGTCCGTGCTGAGCGTGGCCGCAACGGCTAACGCCGCACCAGCGCCGTCCGCGGTGACGTTGGCGGTCACCGGTGACCGGGACCACCGGCACGACCGGTGGGACCGCAATGAGCGGTGTAACTGGGTTAAGGGCCACTGGAAATGGAAGTGGCACCAGGGCACCTGGCACCACGGCTACCAGGACCACCACGGTAAGTGGCACGACGGATGGTGGGGCAAGGGTTACTGGAAGCAGCACTGGGTTCCCGGCCACTGGAACTGCCACGACAAGTGGTAGCCCTTGCAGGGTCGTCGTGGGGTTCCGGAACCACCGGAACCCCACCCCTGTTCCCTCCCGGCTTTCCGGCCCGCCCAGGAGCGGGTGCGGGTGTCGCCGATTGTGAGGAATGATCATGGTCACCGCGATCGCGTCCTGCGGGTGCCCGTCCACCATGCACCTCCCGCTCCCGGCGGGTGCGCCGGCTGCCCGGCACGCCCGTCAGAGCGTGGCACGGATGCTGGCCCTGGAGCCGGCTGTCTGCCCGCGTGCGGTGGCCGAGGACCTTTTCCTCATCGTCTCCGAGCTGGTCACCAACGCCGTACTGCACGCGCACGGCCCCTACGCGCTCACGATCAGACTGGAGCCGGGACGGGCGGGCATCGCCGTCACCGACGGCTCCGGCGACATGAAGACCCGATCCCCTGATGCTGGTACCCGGCGGATCGGGCCGGGCGGCCGCGGCTTGAAGATGGTCCGTGCTCTGGGTGCGGATCTGTTCGTCAGCCGTTCCGACCGGGGGAAGCAGGTCGTCGCGATTCTCACATGGCAGGCCCAGTAAGGGAAGAGGTACTACGGGTGGCTGTGCCGACAGCCACCCGCAGCCGACCCGCCCGGCAGCGGTTTCGCACGCGGCGCGTCCCCAGGGCCGCGCTGCGCCCGCGCCGGGGCGGGTCACCGACCGGCGCCTCCCCGTCTTGGCGGCGCCGGACCGGAGCTGTGCCCGCGGTGGACGGTCAGGCGTTGACGCAGGTGTTGCCGAAGGACGGGTTCAGCAGCCCGATGACGCTGACGGTGTTGCCGCAGGCGTTGACCGGGATGTGGATCGGTACCTGGATGAGGTTGCCCGAGAGCACGCCCGGCGAGCCCGCGGCCAGGCCCTGCGCGCCCGCGTCGGCGGATGCCACCGACGCGCCCGCCACCACGACCGCGCCGGCCGCCAGGGCCACTGCCAGACCTCGTCGCACACGCACCATGTCTATGTACCTCTCGTGAGGGTGTCCGGCCGCGCGGAGGTTCCGCGCGGCCGGTGAGGAAGCCCGTGAACACCTTCGGGATCCCTCACGACCGGCCTTCGCCGCCGAAGCCCGACCGGCTTGCCCGAGGGAGCCGGGTTCCCTCCAACGGGTCAAGGCTGGTGCGTGGAGGTGACGAAGTGGCCTCCCATCCGCAGGCCTGTCGGCTACGAAGAACAGGCGAATCACGCACAGGTTTCCAAGGCCGGACCGCTTCCCTGGGGGCGGTCCGGTCCCGCACCAGCGACGACACAAGGACCGGCATGCGATGGATGCCCCGCCCCCCGACGGCCGCCCCAGGCCGCCGCTTCGCCTTCTCTCCACGGCCGGAGCCCCGCAGGTGAACCAACCGATCCCCTTCGACACCGGCCGTCCCTCCGACCCTGTCCGCCGCGACCTCACCGAGACCATGCAGAAGGTCGCCCACGGCGACAAACAGGCCTTCTCCCTCCTCTACGACGCCCTCGCCCCGATGGTCTTCGGGATCGTCGTCAAGGTCGTGCGCGACCGCGCCCAGTCCGAGGAGGTCGCCCAAGAGGTCATGATCGACCTGTGGCGCCAAGCCGCCCGCTACCGCCCCGATGCCGGTTCCGTGACCACGTGGGCGGCGACGATCGCGCACCGGCGGGCCGTGGACCGGGTCCGCTCCGCCCAGGCCGCCACCGACCGCGAGCACGCCCAGGCCGCCCGCGAGCACACCACCGCCTTCGACGAGGTCGCCGAACAGGTCGAGACACGGCTGGACTCCGAGCAGGTCCGCCGCTGCCTGCGCGGCCTGACCGAACTCCAGCGCCAAGCGGTGACCCTGGCCTACTACCAGGGCCTGACCTACCGTGAAGTCGCCGAAACCCTGCGCACACCGCTTCCCACCATCAAGACACGCATGCGCGACGGACTCATCCGGCTCCGCGACTGCATGGGGGTGACCACATGAACCACCACGCCACCGACGCCCACACCCTCGCCGCCGCCTACACCCTCGGCGCACTCGAAGACGACGAACGAAACGCCTTCCACGCCCACCTGCAAGCCTGCGAGGCCTGCCGGCAGGAAGCCGCCGAATTCGAAGCGACCGCCGCACGCCTGGCCACAGCCGTCGCACAGCCGCCACCCGCCGTGATCAAGGCGCAGGTCATGGCCGCCATCGACGGGGTCCGCCAGCTTCCGCCGCGTGTTCCCACACACGCCGCCAAGCCCGCTCGCGGTGGCATGCTGCGGCGCAAGGCTGTGCCGCTCGCCCTGGCGGCCAGCGTGGCTGCCGCCGCACTCGGAGGCATCGCCGTGTGGCAGACGCAGAACGGTCAGGACCTCAAGGCCCAGGCCCGCCAGGCCCAGCAGCAACTCGACACGATCAGCACGGTTCTGGCCGCACCCGATGCGCGCACCGTCCACGGGCGGGCCGCCAACGGCGCGCTGACCACGGTGGTCTCCTCCGACCGGCAGAACAAGGCGGTCTTCACCGCCGCCAACCTCCCCACACCCGGGGCGGGCAAGACGTACCAGCTGTGGCTCGACCACGACGGCACCATGCGCCCCGCCGGACTCATCGGCCACGACGGCACCGTCATCCTCACCGGAAACCCCGCCGACGCCGGCGCCGTCGGCCTCACCCTCGAACCCGCGGGAGGTTCCCCCCAGCCCACCACCGACCCGCTACTCCTGATGACCCTTCCCGCCTGATCCTCCCGACCGCCGCCGTCCGCGGGCGCCCGCACCGAGCAACGAATCGAGGTACCACATGGCCCACGCCCCCAAGATCGGGGACACCGTCGGCGACTTCCAGCTGCCCGGCGGGCACCTGGACGGCGAAACCTTCCACCGCCGCGACTACACCCTGCGCGAACAACGCGGCAAGCCCCTCGTCCTCGCGTTCTACCCCGGCGACGACACCCCGGTCTGCACCGCACAGCTGTGCTCCTACTCCGACGGCCTGGCCGACCTCCAGGCCGCCGGGGCCACGGTGTGGGGCATCAGCCCGCAAGGGCTCGACAGCCACGAACGGTTCGCCCGCGACCGGAACCTGCGCATGCCCCTGCTGTCCGACCACGGGCGCACCGTGGCGAAGGCCTTCGGAATCACCGCCCCCGTGATCGGACTGCGCCGGGCGGTGTTCATCCTCACCGGCACCGGCCGCCTGCACTGGAAGCACGTCACCGCCGTGGGCGCCACCTACCCCCCTGCCACCACCCTGACCGCACAGCTCGCCCGCCTGCCCGCCTGACCTCGCACAACCGTTCCCCATGGACGGCGTGCCGCCGCTGGGATCTCCTCCAATCCGGCCCCCGGGCCGCTGCGAAGTACGGGTGAAACGCAGCAGCCTGGCGGCGTGTCGAGTGGCGGGAGCGGTTGTGGTGCAAGACCGGACAGTGGCGGTCATCGGCTCGGGGGTGGCGGGCCTGACCGCCGCCTACATCCTCGCCCGCTCGCATCAGGTCACCCTGTACGAGGCGGACGGGCGGCTCGGCGGCCACGCCCACACCCGCGACCTGCCTGCCGCCGGCGGGCGGACCGTGGCGGTGGACTCCGGTTTCATCGTCCACAACGAACGCACCTACCCCAACCTGCTCCGGCTCTTCGCAGAGCTCGGGATCAGCACGCGGGACGCCGAGATGAGCATGTCGGTTCGGTGCGACGGCTGCGGCCTGGAGTACGCCGGCGCCCGGGGCCCGGCCGCCCTGTTCGCGTCCCGGGCCGCGCTGCGGGGCCGCCATCTGCGGCTGCTTGCCGAGGTGCCGGTCTTCCACCGCGGCGCCCGGCGCCTCCTGGCCCGGGGCGCCCAAGCGGGCATCACCTTCGGGGACTATCTGCGCGAGGGCGGATTCTCCCCCTATTTCGTCAGCCACTTCGCCCTGCCGCTGGTCGCCGCGGTGTGGTCCTGCCCCGCGCAGACCGCCCTGTCCTACCCGGCCGCCTACCTGTTCACCTTCCTGCACCACCACGGCCTGCTGTCCGTCACGGGCTCCCCGCAGTGGAAGACCATCACCGGCGGATCCGCCGCCTACGTCACCGCCGCCGCCAAGCACATCCCGCGTATCCGCACCTCCAGCCCCGTCGACGCCGTCCACCGCACCGTCCGGGGTGCACTCGTCACCACCAAGGAGCACGGCACCGAAGGCTTCGACGGCGTCGTCATCGCCACCCACCCCGACCAGGCGCTGCGCCTGCTCGCCGATCCCACGGAGGACGAGCAGCGGCTTCTGGGAGCCTTCACCTACTCGCGCAACCCCACCGTGCTGCACACCGACACCGCCCTCCTACCGCGCTCGCCCCGCGCCCGCGCCAGCTGGAACTACCGCATGACGGGCTGCGACCCGTCCACGGAACCCGTCCGCGTCAGCTACGACATGCGGCGCCTGCAGCACCTGCCCGAGGGCGCCGACTACGTCGTCACCCTCGGCGGCCAGGACGGCATCGCCGTCGACCGCGTGGTGGAACGGATGGTGTACGAGCACCCGGTGTACACCCCCGTGTCCGTCACGGCACAGAAGCATCTGGGCCGCCTGAACGACGGGGTGACCGCGTACGCAGGCGCCTGGCAGGGGTGGGGTTTCCACGAGGACGGCTGCCGCTCCGGCGTTCAGGCGGCCCGGTCCCTGGGAGGACGCTGGTGACCGGAACCACGCAACCCATTGCCGTCTTCCTGCACCACATGCTCGACCTCACCCCGGCCCCGGCCGGCTTCGGCGCCGAGTGGACGACCTACTCCCTCGCGGTGCAGACCGGCGGCCTCCGGCCCGAGCGCGGCCTGTTCTGGCACCCGGCCCCCGGCACCACGAACGAGCAGGACGTCTGGGTCCACTACGGCTTCACCGGCACCGGCAGGTGGATCTCCCCCGCCAAGGACCGGTGGGCGGTGCTGCTAACCAACAAGCTCTACTACACCCGCGACCGCCAGCAGCTGACCGAGGTCCGCAACACGTTCCGCGAGCTGGCCTTCGCCTGAAGTACCCGGCCCGGGCTTGTTCTGGCCCAACCGAGGCTCTTTGTCAGTGCCTTCGTCCACAATCAACTCATGTGGGACAACTCTCCGTTCCCCATGCCGGACGGTGCGAAGATCACCGGCCGCCAGGGAGACCAGTACAAGGTGAGCGTGAGCATCCCGTTCGACGTGGACGGGTTCTTCGGGCGCCAGTGCCCCGAGTGCTCGATGCTCTTCCGCGTCCACGGCGATGACTACGAGGCACTGCCCGATGACCTCCGGCTTTGGTGCGTGTACTGCGGCCACCACACGGTCCACTCGGATTTCCTGACCGATCAGCAACGCGAGCGAGCCATGGAAACCGCGCGGGCGCTCGGCGCGCAGATCGTGCAGCAGGGGTTCACGAGGATGCTCCGCAAGACACGGAGCTCCTCACGTCGTGGCCACGTCTCGGTGTCGTTCCGCAGCCGCCCGCGATATCCCCGCCCACTGCCCGAGATTGACGAGGAGCGGCTTGCCCGTACGCGGACGTGCGCGGGATGCGAGATCCGTTACGGCGTCTTCGGCGAGCACCGCTACTGCCCCTCGTGTGGTCAGCTGCCGGCGGCCACCATCGCCTTCGACGCGCTACAGGCGGAGACCGCCCGGCTCGACGCACTGGCCTCGCTGCCCGACGAAATCCGGGCCACGCTGCGCGAGCAGGGTGTGTTCACCCGCAGCTGGGTCGACACCATCGAGAATGTCGTGGGTGTCGTGGAAGCACTCGGATCCTCTGTGTTCCACGAGTACGTCACGGACGCGGCAGATCGGCTGCGCGGCAAGGGGAGTGTCTTCCAGCGGCTGGACGACATGGCGGACCTCTTCGTCTCGGCCGGATTCCCCGGCGTACGCGGTTCGCTGGAGTCGTCCGTCTGGCAGCGGCTGCTCCGGACCTGGGCGGCGCGGCATGTTTTCACCCACAACGACGGTGTCGTCGACGAGAAGTACCTGCGGCGAGTGCCCACTTCCAGATCCTCCGTCGGCCAACGGCTGGTGATCTCGGATGCCGACTGCCGGGAGGCGGTCGACGACGCCACCGCACTGTGCCGGGTGCTCGTTGATATCAGACCCCAGTAGCGCAGGCCTTCTCTCGCGGGGCGGTTCTCGTCGCCAGGAAAGCTGCCGCGAGGCAGCTTCCGCTCAGGGCAAGGAACAGGTCGCCGTAACCGCCGAGCGGACCGGCGAGGGCGGCTCCGGCCCAAGGGGCGAGGGCGGCGGCGATGGTGGCCGGGGCTGTAAGGAGGGCGGAGAGGCGACCGTAGTGGGTGGTCCCCCAGCGGTCGGTGACCGCCGTGGCCTGGAGCAGGGTGAGGTTGCCCCGTACCACTCCGGCGAGCACGGAGAGCAGGACGAGGAGCGGGATCGGGCCCGGGACCAGCGCGAGGGCAGCGGTGGTGGCGCCGCCAAGGGCGATCAGGGCGGCGGTTCGGGTGGTGACGGTCGTACGGGTGGCGAGCGTGGCATAGAGGGTTCGGCCGAGGGTCTGGCCGGCGCCGCCGAGGCCGAGGGCCCACGCGGCGGTGGTCGGGCTCGCGCCCCGCTGTTCGAGGAGTGGTACGAGCCCGATGACGACCGCGTACATGGCGAAGCCGGAGAGGGTGAACGCGGTGGCGAGCGGGACGAAGGGCCTGCTGCGTGCGGTTCGGTCGTCTCCGGTCGGCTGTTCGGGGTCCTGGGTCTGTGGGGCTGGTGGCCAGGGAGCGCGTAGGGCGAGGGCGTGGGCGGGGAGAGTGATCGCGGCGAGCACGCCTGCCAGGACGAGGTAGGTCGTGCGCCAGTCGAGGTGGTCGGCGAGGGTGGCGGTGAGCGGGGCGAAGACGGTGGAGGCGAGGCCGCCCGCGAGGGTGACGATCGTGAGGGCGCGGACGCGGTCGGGCCCCCACCAGCGGGTGAGTGCGGCGAAGGCGGGGTGGTAGAAGGTGGCGGCCATCGCGATGCCGGTCAGGGCCCAGGCGGTGTAGAAGACAGGGAGGTTGGGGGCAAAGGCCACGGACAGCACGCCTGTGACCGCGAGGGCGGAGCCCCCTGTCATGACCAAGTGGGGGCCGCGTCGGTCCAGGATGCGGCCGATCGGCACGCCTGCGGCTGCGGAGACGAGGAGGGCCAGGGAGAACGCGCCCGACGTGGTACCTGACGACCAGCCGGTGTCGGCCGTGATGCGGGAGAGCAGCACGGGGAAGGCGTAGTAGACGCGGGCAGCACGGCGCGGGGCCGCGACCGGACCCCCGTCCCGGTCGCGGCCCCGCTCGTGCGGGTGTTCAGATCGGTCACGAGCCGCAGGACGGCGCAGGGCTCGTGGTGCCGAGCTGGATCAGCGCCGGCGCCGGGGCGCAGCAGCCACCGCCATCGGTCGCCGTGTCGGTGTCGGGCTGGTCGAAGAGGCCGGCGCCGCCGCAGACTCCGGTCTCCGGGAGGACGAGTTCCACGCGTTCCGCGGACTCGCGGTCGCCTGCGATGGCGGCGACGACGGAGCGGACCTGCTCGTAGCCGGTGAGGGCGAGGAAGGTCGGGGCGCGGCCGTACGACTTCATGCCGACCAGGTAGACGCCTTCCTCCGGGTGGGAGAGCTCCTTCACGCCGTGCGGGTAGACGGTGCCGCAGGAGTGCTGGTTCGGGTCGATCAGCGGGGCGAGCTCGACGGGGGCCTGGAGGCGTTCGTCGAGGTTGAGGCGGAGTTCGTCGAGGAAGGACAGGTCGGGGCGGAAGCCGGTGAGGACGATGACCTCGTCGACCGGGGCGAGCCGGCGGCCGTCCTCCGCCACGAGGACGAGCTGCTCGCCGTCGCGCTCGATCGACTCCGTGCGGAAGCCGGTGACGGCGTCGGCGTGGCCCTCGTCGACGGCGGTCTTGGCGGCGAGGCCGAGGGCGCCACGGGCGGGGAGCTGGTCGGCCGTGCCGCCGCCGAAGGTGGAGCCGGAGATGCCGCGGCGCAGGATCCACACCGCCTTGGTTCCCTCGCCGTCCTCGGCTTTGGCCAGGTCGGCGAGGGAAGCGAGAGCGGTGAACGCGGAGGCGCCGGAGCCGATGACGGCGGTGCGCTTGCCCGCGTATCGGGCACGGGCGGCCGGGTCCTTGAGGTCCGGGACGCGGTAGGTGACGCGGTCGGCTGCGGCCTTCTCGCCGAGGGCCGGCAGGCCGGAGGCGCCGGCCGGGCTCGGGACGGCCCAGGTGCCGGAGGCGTCGATCACCGCGCGGGCGAAGAGTCGCTCCTCACGCCCGTCGGCGTGGGTGACGTAAACGACGAAGGGCTGGGTCTCGCGGTCGGAGTCGACGATCCGGTCGCGGCCGGAGCGGGAAACGCCGGTAACCGTGGCTCCGAAGCGGACCTTGTCGCCGAGGACGTCGGCCAGCGGCTGGAGGTACTTCTCCGCCCAGTCGCCGCCGGTCGGGTACGTCTTCACATCGGGCTTCACCCAGCCGGTCGGCGCGAGGAGCTTCTCGGCGGCCGGGTCCGTGACCTCGCCCCAGGTGGAGAACAGCCGGACGTGCGCCCAGTCGCGCACCGCAGCGCCGGCGGCCGGTCCGGCCTCCAGGACGAGCGGTTCCAGTCCGCGCTCGACGAGGTGGGCGGCGGCGGCCAGGCCGGCGGGCCCGGCACCGATCACGAGGACGGGCAGCTGGTCGGTGGCGATGGCGTTCATGACGGTTCCCCTTGCTTCGACGGTTGCCGATCTCTTCGTGGCCCAGGATGGCACTCGATATCGATGAACGTCAACATAGACATTCATCGAATCTGCGTGCTCAGGCGCTTCCCTCCGGGTGAAGCATCGACCGATTGCCCTGCTTCGACGTGTGTCAACATAGATGCATGCCGAATGCCACCGTGTTGCCGCTGCTGGAGCCCGAGGTCGAGCCGTGCTGCCCGCCCCTGGCCGAGCGTCCGCTGACGGCCGAGGAGGCCGAGCGGACCGCGAGGATGTTCAAGGCGCTCGGCGACCCGGTCCGGCTGCGGCTGTTCTCCGCCGTCGCCTCACACGAGGGCGGAGAGGCATGTGTGTGCGACATCTCCGACGTCGGCGTCTCCCAGCCGACGGTCTCGCACCACCTGAAGAAGCTGAAGGAGGCCGGACTGTTGTCCTCCGAGAGGCGCGGCACCTGGGTCTACTACCGCGTCGAGCCCGCCGTCCTGGCCGCCATGGGACAGCTGCTCACCAAGGCTGCCGCCGCGTGACCACCTCCTCCCTGGTGGTTCCGCTCACCGCCGCACACGCCGACGAAGTGATCGCGATCTACCAGGCCGGCATCGACGAGGGCAACGCCACCTTCGAGACCACGGCACCGAGCTGGGAACAGTTCGACGCGGCCAAGCTGCCCGGGCATCGCTTCGCCGCCGTGGACGAGACCGGCCGTGTCCTTGGCTGGGTCGCCGCGTCGAAGGTGTCCGACCGGTGCGCGTACGCGGGCGTGGTCGAGCACTCCGTCTACGTCCACCCGGATGCCCGGGGCCGGGGCGTCGCCTCCGCGCTGCTGAAGGCACTGGTCAACTCCACCGAGGCGGCGGGGATCTGGACCATCCAGTCCGGCATCTTCCCCGAGAACACCGCGAGCCTGGCCGTCCACGAGCGGGCTGGCTTCCGGGTCATCGGCACCCGCGAACGAATCGGCCGTCACCACGAGGCGTGGCGGGACGTCGTCCTGGTCGAGCGCCGCAGCAGCACCGTGGTGTAAGCCCCGTTGAGGGTTTGGAGCTCTCCACCAAACGGCGCGCGGGTCGCCGGTGCCTTTGGCCGAAGGATGAGCCGGCCCATGGCGGGCGGGGCGTGAGGCAAGCGAAGATCCCTGCCATGGCCGTGAACAAGGACCTCATCGCGACGACAACCAACTCAGCCCCATGGGTGTTCGCCGCAGGTGGGGCCGTCGGCGTTCTCGGCGGGATGATCGGCCTGGGCGGCGCGGAGTTCCGCCTGCCACTGCTGATCGGAGTCTTCGGTTTCGCCGCTCTCTCGGCCGTGATCCTGAACAAGGCGATGAGCCTGGTCGTGGTCCTCGTGGCGCTGCCCGCCCGTTTTGCTGCGGTGCCGCCGTCCGAGGTCTTCGGGCACTGGCCCGTCGCGGTCAACCTGTTGGCAGGCAGCCTGCTCGGCGCGTGGGCCGGTGCGTCGTGGGTAGTGCGGATGCGGAGCGCCACCCTGTACAAGGTGCTGGCCGTGCTGATGGTGCTCATGGCCGCGGCGCTGGTGGTCACGCATGCCACCGCCCTGGGATCGCTCGCGTTGCCCCTGGTGGCTCAAGTGGCCTGCGGCGTGGTGGCCGGCTTCGGCATCGGCGTGGTTGCCGCGATCATGGGTGTGGCCAGCGGCGAACTGCTGATCCCAACCATCGTGCTGCTCTTCGCGGTCGACATCAAAGCAGCCGGCAGCCTGTCACTGCTTGTGTCCCTGCCGACGATGCTGGTCGCCTTCGCCCGCTACAGCCGTGACGGCAGCTTCAAGGTGCTCGGCGCCAACCTCCGCTTCGCAACGACCATGATCAGCGGTTCCGTCGCCGGTGCGCTGGTGGGTGGAGCGCTGCTCGGAGTCGTCCCGGATCTTCTGCTGATTCCCGCCCTGGCCATGGTTCTGCTCGTCTCCGCCGTCAAGGTCGCCCGGCACGGCTGACCACCGAGGGATCGCTGTCAGCGCAGCAGATCCGCGATCCTCCGGGCGGCGTCGCGGGCGGGGCGGCCGACGCCGATGAGGGTGGCGGAGGCGGGGCCGGTCCAGTCGCCGTAGCCGATCAGGTGGAGGCGGGGTTCACCCAGGGCCTGGGTGCCGGCGGTGGGGATGTGGCCCCGGGGGCCGCGCAGGCCGAGCGGGGCCAGGTGGGAGAGGGCGGGGCGGAAACCGGTGCACCACATGATCGCGTCCGCCTCGGCAGTCATGCCGTCGGCCCAGACAACCCGGGTCTCAGTGAGGCGGGTGAACATGGGCTGGGCCTTGAGCAGGCCGGCGTCACGGGCGGTACGGACGGGCGGCACGGCGACGATGTCGCCCAGCGAGGCGACGCCGCCAGTGTCGGTGCGGCCTTCGTCCAGGGCGCGGCGGCGGGCGGTGGCGTGGTCGAAGAGGGTCCGGCCGTCGATGTCGTCGGCGAGGTAGCGCGGTTCGCGCAGGGTGACCCAGGTCAGGTCGGTGTCGTACGCGAGGTCGGCAGCGATCTGGGCGCCGGAGTTGCCACCGCCGACCACGATCACCTTCTGTCCGGCGAAGTCGGCCGCGCTGCGGTACTCCACGGTGTGGCGCTGGGCGCCCTGGAACTCCGTACGTCCGGGAACGGCGGGGATGAAAGGCCGCGACCAGGTGCCGGTGGCACTGATGACCGCCCGTGCCAGCCATGTACCGGAGTCGGTCTCGACGCGCAGGAGTGCGCCGTCACGGTGGACACCGGCCACACGTACGGGGCGGTGGACCGAGAGGTCGTACCGCTGCTCATAGTCGGTCAGGTAGTCGACGACATGACCGGCGTCCGGGTACGTCTCACCCGGCTGCGGGGGCATGAGACGGCCAGGGAGGGAGGAGTACGCGGCAGGCGAGAAGAGGTGGAGGGAGTCCCAGGTGTGCTGCCAGGCACCGCCCGGCGTCGACTGCGCGTCGAGGATGGCGAAGTCCAGGCCAAGGCGGCGCAGGTGGTAGCCGGCGGCGAGCCCGGACTGGCCACCGCCGATCACCATCACGTCCACGGCCTGGGTCACTCCGCGTCGGCCTTGCCGCGCATGAAGATGACCGCGACCAGGGCCAGGCCCACGGCCGCCCCGATCAGCTGCATGCCGACGAACGCGGGCACCGAGCTCGGCGCGATGCCGGCGAAGGTGTCGGTGAACGCGCGGCCGATCGTCACTGCGGGGTTGGCGAAGGAGGTGGAGGAGGTGAACCAGTAGGCGGCGCCGATGTACGAGGCGACGGCGACGGGCGCGAAGCGGAGCCGGTCGGTGCGGGCCAGGCCGAAGATCAGCAGGATGAGGCCGGCAGTGGCGACGACCTCACCGAGGAGGAGGTTGCCGGCGGAGCGGTCGTGGGTGGACCACTTCACCAGCGGCTCGCCGAACATCGCGTCGGCCAGGATCGCGCCGAGGATCCCGCCGACGATCTGCGACGGGACATAGACGGCGAGGTCGCGGGCGTTCACCCCGGCGCCGCCCCGGCGGGCAGTCCACCACTCGGCCAGGGTGACGGCCGGGTTGAAATGCGCGCCGGACACCGGGCCGAGAAGAGCGATCAGCACGCCGAGGCCGAAGACGGTGGCCGTGGAGTTGGCCAGGAGCTGCAGAGCGACGTCGTCGGTGAGCTTCGTGGCCTGGATGCCGGAGCCGACGACGATCGCCACCAGGGCGGCGGTGCCCACCAGCTCGGCAGCGGCGCGGGCGATCAGCGGGGTACGGGGCGGGGTGGCGCCGGGGGCGGGCTGCGGCGACAGGTCGGCGGCTATGGCGTCGCTCGCGGCGGGCTCGGTGGCGGTCACGGGATGGGCCTCCTCGGGCAGTTGAGGCACTGGGGCAGAGTCAGGGACAGGACCGCTTGAAGTTCGCCTCGGCGGTCAGACGCGCGGTCTGCGCCAGCGCGGCGAACTGGCCGGCGAGCTGCTCGATGACGTCCAGCTTGAGCCGGTAGTAGGTGAACCGGCCGCAGGGTTCCGTCTCCACTACCCCGGCCTCGCGCAGCACTCTCAGGTGGTTGGAGAGGTTGGTCTGCTTGGCACCGGTCTCCTCCACGAGGTGGGTGGTGCAGAGCGTCTCGCGGGCGAGAAGGGTCACGATCTGAAGGCGCAGGGGGTCTCCCAGCACCCGGATCAGATCAGTATCGACTGACGTCATCATGGGCTGATACTCTCACATCACCCGGTGCTGATACCAGCCTGGGCTGATCTCTTTGAACCCGGGGGGTTCACGCCATGGCCGCGTCCTCGCACCCGGTCCTTCCCGACGAACGCCTCGCGGCCGGTGCCGCCAAACTCGCCGTGCGCCACCGGGGCCGATTCTCCCCGGAAACCGTGCAGCGGCTGATCGCTGACTCCTATCGGCGACTCGCCGCGAACGCGCACGTCCGCACCCACCTCGTCGTGCTCGCGGAGCGGTTCGCCGCGGAGCGTCTGGACGCACTCGCGCACGTCGAGAACCGGACCGCCGCTGGCGGCGGCCGACCGCGAGTGCTGTTCGTGTGCAGCCACAACGCCGGCCGCTCCCAGCTCGCCGCGGCCCTGCTCGCGCACCGCGCCGGGGAGGAGGTGATCGTCTCCTCCGCCGGTACCCACCCGTCCGGTGCCGTCGACCCCCACGTGGTCCAGGCGCTCACCGAGTCGGGCGCCGCACTCGACGAGGTCTACCCCAAGCCGCTGACCGACGAGGTCGTCCAGGCCGCCGACATCGTGATCACCATGGGCTGCGGCGACGCCTGCCCCATCTTCCCCTGCCACCGTTACCTGGACTGGCCGGTCCCCGATCCCGAAGGCGCGCCGATCGCGGTCATACGCGAGATACGCGACGCCCTCGACGCCCGGATCACCGCCCTGCTGGACAGCCTGCCGTCCGGCTCCTGAGCCATCCCCGTCCCCCGCACCACCCCTGCCCCAAGGAAGTACCGATGACTGCTCCGCTCGCCTCCGTGCTCTTCGTCTGTGTTCACAACGCCGGCCGCTCGCAGATGGCCGCCGGGTTCCTGCGCCACCTCGCGGGCGACCGCGTCGAGGTCCGCTCCGCGGGCTCCCTCCCCGGCGACCAGATCAACCCCTCCGCCGTGGCCGCGATGGCCGAGCTGGGCATCGACATCTCCGACCAGAAGCCGAAGGTCCTCACCGTCGAGGCCGCCCAGGCGTCCGACTTCATCATCACGATGGGCTGCGGCGACGCCTGCCCGTACTTCCCCGGCAAGACCTACCTCGACTGGACCCTGGAGGACCCGGCCGGCCAGGGCGTCGAGGCCGTCCGCCCCATCCGCGACGAGATCAAGACCCTCATCGAGGGCCTGATCGCCGACATCGACGCCAAGAAGGCGTGAAGGGCGTGAGCGACATCGATCAGAGAGACGGCATACGCGACGTCGTCATCATCGGCTCCGGCCCCGCCGGATACACCGCCGCCCTCTACACGGCCCGCGCCCAGCTCAAGCCGCTGTTGTTCGGCAGCTCGATCTTCGTCGGCGGCTCCCTGACCACGACGACCGAAGTCGAGAACTTCCCCGGCTTCCCCACCGGCATCGACGGCCCCGACCTCATGGACAACATGAGAGCCCAGGCCGAACGTTTCGGCGCCGAGATGATCGACGACGACATCGTCGAAGTCGACCTCACCGGCGACATCAAGCTCCTCACCGACTCCGTCGGCACCGTCCACCGCGCGAAGACGGTGATCATCGCCACCGGGTCCGGCTACCGCAAGCTCGGCCTCCCCAACGAAGACGAGCTGTCCGGCCGAGGCGTCTCCTGGTGCGCGACCTGCGACGGGTTCTTCTTCCGCGACCGGGACATCGTCGTGGTCGGCGGCGGCGACACCGCCATGGAGGAAGCCACCTTCCTCACCCGCTTCGCCCGCTCCGTCACCGTCGTCCACCGCCGCTCCGCCCTGCGAGCCTCCCAGGTGATGCAGAACCGGGCGTTCGCCGACGACAAGATCTCCTTCGCGTTCGACAGCGAGATAGCCGAACTCAAGGAAGAGAACGGCATGCTCTCCGGCGTCGTCCTGCGCGACACCATCACCGGGAAGACCCGCGACCTCGACGCCACCGGCCTGTTCATCGCCATCGGCCACGACCCGCGCACCGAGCTCTTCACCGGCCAGGTCGACCTCGACGACGAGGGCTACATCAAGGTCGAGTCCCCCTCGACGCGCACGAACCTCTCCGGCGTCTTCGCCGCCGGCGACGTCGTCGACCACACCTACCGCCAGGCGATCACCGCCGCAGCCAGTGGCTGCCAGGCCGCCATCGACACCGAGCGCTACCTCGCCAGCCTCGCCCACACCGCCTCCCCGGAGTCTGAAGCGGTGAGTGTCTGACCGAGCCCTCGTCTCCGGACGTCCCTCGTGTAACCCTGCGCCCGGCTACAAATGGGCCTGAACGCAGGGGAATCCGGTGCGAATCCGGACCTGTCCCGCAACCGGTGCAGCGCCCTTCACGGCGCGGAGTCCGAGGACCTGCCTCCCAGGAAGTGCTGGGTGCCCTGTGCGCCATCCAGGCCCTTCCCGGCAGGGCTTCGGGACACTCCGCTCGAAGCCTGGCTCATGTCGAGTCAGGCTTTCTTGCGTCGACTGCCGGACCTCTCTCGCGAATGGCCGAGTCTCACGCAAACGCGCGGGACCCACGCCCCACCGCACGGCGGGTCCCACGCCAGGGAGGGCCTCCTGACCATCACGCTGGGCTGCGTTGTTGCGGCCGCGGTTTTCAAGTACACGGCGCACACGCACCAAGGGCCGTACTCTCGCTGGGACCTGGTGGGGGCCATCGGCTCCGGTGTGGGGGGTGGCAACGCTCTTGGCCTTGCCGCTCAACGCAAGTCCTGAGCAGCCCCCACGCCCGTCGGTCGCCCTGACGTCAGCGCAACCTCGCCCGCCCGTTGAAGGGGCGCAAATCGCCCTAGGCCGGCGTCAGGTCGTTCAATGCGCCCTGAAGGGCCGCCCCTGTCACTGGTGCTACCTCAGCGACCTTACGGAGGTCTTCGCCGGTCAAGTACCGGTAGCTCTGCGGCGGGTGGAACGTGCCGGAGGCTCGCAGTGCGGCCAGCGATACCGGGTCCTCGAAGGTGATCGGTTCTTCGAGTGACAGACCGCTGGCCTGAGTCGCTCCACTCATGTACTCGTCGTACTCACGCCGACTGATCCCGGCACTCGTGCGGCTGGCCGACCAGACTTCCCGAGGGGAGGCCACCTGCACTGATGCAATCCGCGCCATGCCCACGATGGCCATCGTGGGCGCGGTCGCATAGAGGAGTACTGGCGTTCCAGGCGGGGCTGCGACGCGCTGCCGACGGACCTCCACCGTCTTGGTCCCAGCCAGGATCGCCGTGGCAAACCGAGGGTGGACGGACAGCAGCATCGCGCGCTCCGGATCACTCACGTCTTTCGGTGCCCCTCTTCGTACATGGCCTGGAACAGCGCGTTGCTGATCTTCGACAGCTGCATCGGCGGTACCCACCGTAGCCCCAGCCCCTTGGCCAACGCGGTCACTCGTGCATGCGTCACCTGTACGGGAAAGATCTCCGTGTCCGAAAACCTCAACGCCATAGCCTTGCCCGACACATCGGCTGCGGCACGCACTTCGGCATGACCATATACGCCCAAGTGTTCGAATCGCGAGAAGAGGGTGTCAGGGTCGTCGATGACCACTTCGTCGAGGCGCGAGCAGCCGATGACCATCTTGCCCTGCTGCCCGGAAGTCCCCTCGCTGACGTACCACAGGATCCGGGCGGGAACGCTTTCTCCCCGACGTCCGGACGAACGGTAGTAGACGTGCTCACGGCTGATGCCCAGGACGTCGTCCCGGGGAACGAGCATGGCCGGAACGTCGAAGAGCTCCGTGGACCAGCGCGGCTTGATGGGCGCGACGAAGCAGGGCAGGGCCGTGTCGATCAGCTTGGCCGGCCACCACACCCGCTCGGCCATGCTCGCGATCCCGGGCGACACGCGATCATCCAGCCGAGGGGCCGACCGACTCATGCGCCCTGCAATCTCCGCAGCCTTCTGCGAGACGACCTCGGCAGGTCCGCAGACGTCGACAAGCAGTGCGGTGAAGCCGCTCTCATCCTCGGTGAAGCCGTCGGCGCCGGCCGCCGACATCGCTGTCGGCGACAGGAATGGATCGGTGATGCGGACTGCCTGCGCCCCTCGCTCTCGGCCGAGCCGCTTGAGCATGAACAGCAGTTGCCGTGCAAGAGTCTCCTCCAGCCGGTGCGATGCCGTGCGGAGGAACGCGACGTTCAGCGTGCGGCCGTCCATGGCCCAGACGTAGAGCGCTACCGGATGCCCCTCTCCGTCGCGGAGCAGCTCCCTGCGCCACAGCACTCCGTCATCGACGAGACTCTTCAGCCGCTCCGCAAAGGCCGTTCCACGGTCCCCTTCGGCCTGCTCGAAGAAGGCGACTAGCTCTCCTTCGCCGCCCGGCGCAATCTCCTCGGCGGAGAAGGTAGTGCCCATGAGATCCGCTGGACGATACACCTGGGCCTGACGCAGTTCGTCCACATGCAGCGTGACCACCGCCGGGGAGACGACCTTGACCCGTGCGATGTCCCAGGCGATGTCTGCGAGGGCCGCCAGTGCAGGATCGCGCGTCACCAGTACCTGCAGCCCGGCACACGACGTCTCGGCCACGTAGCGCAGGCGGGCGCGCTGCCGGTCATCGAGGGGGACATCAGGCAGCTCCTTCCTCGCTGCCGCGGACAGCTCCTGCAAACGGATGGCAACGGCAGCGCTGTCGGGAGACAGGGACCTCAACTCGGCAAGTCCCGCACGCTGATGGTTGCGCGCCTCACGATCGTCGACATCACGTACGTCGTGCAGAAGCTGCGGAGTGAATGCGAGCTCGACAAGGTCCGCGAGCCATCCCGCTTCGAGAGCACGTGACTCCGCAACAGCGCGTTCCGTTCCCGTACCACGCAGCCCGGCGAACACACCGTGGTCCACGGTCACCACCAGCAGCGCATCACTCTGGGCCTCGGTGAACAGATCCTCGTGCCCCAGGTCGAGCCACCAAGTGTCCAGCGTCTCCTTGTCCTTGCCCCGCCCCAGGCTCTCTCCCCTGGGGACAAAGCCCAGCGCCGTCCACATGCCGCTGAGCCCGTAGTCGCGCCGGCACTTCGCACGGACTCCGAGCCGGTGAGCGTGGCGCGTGCGGATCGCGTGGATCAGCTCACGAGCGACACCCTTGCCTCGGTGCTCCTCTGCCACACACAAGTGCGCCAGCCGCACGTGCAGACTCCGCTTGGGCAGCCCGAAGAGCGCGTAGCCGACCACCTCCTCGCCATCCACAGCCACCAGCAGGCCGTCGTCCTCGGCGTGCTTACGGTAGGCAGGCGGCGTCAGCAGACCCAGATACTTGGTGTACCGGTCACCCAAAGCGATGATCGCGTCCAGCAGCTCCGCCTGTTCCGCAGCCACCGGCAGCACACTGATCGCCATGTTCCCCCTCCGGTTCCCTCAACCGATCAACACCCCAGGACGGCATACTGCCCAACAGGGCACGTACTGAGCCACCAGTTGACGAAAACCGGCTAACTGGCGCGAACTCGCCTGGTCTTGCCCTGCTCGGGCAGGCTGACTGGAGCTTTTCCCAGCGGCAACCTGACCAGCACCTGTGGCTCCCTTTGCCGGCCGCAGCCATGACCCTCTTCGAAGCAGCGCTCCCATCCCCGCGCTTCACGGCAACCACCCCGGGACAGCACCATCGGCGGTCACGTATGGACAGGTTCAGCAAGCCGGTTGACCAACACCGCGCTTCCTCTCCAGCCGCGTGACCGCCATTCCTACGCTGGCAGCCATGCGCGAAGTCGAGTACCGGAGCAGCGGGGTTCCGCTGGAGGCATACGAACTCACCCGCGAAGACCATCGCCGCCAGAAGCGGAGTGAAGAGATCAGCGAGTCGGTTCGGCTTCAGGTCGAGGAGGACATCGCAAAATGCCAGGCAGACCCGGCGAGGGCGGAGCGTCGCCGCCAGGCGTTCGAAAACGTCGCGAAGCTGATGCAGTTGTTCAAGGAGGCCGACCACGAGATCATGCGGTGGCGTGTCCGGCTTCACTGTGGCCACATCATGGAGATGGAGGCGCATTACACGTACGCCGACCCGCTCTCCGCGGGGTCGTACGGCAGGCGATGCTCCGAGTGCGGGAGCGATCGGCAAACTGTCGTGGCCTTCGAGCCCCTCGGACTGCGCGGCAAGCCACCGGAGGCAACAAAACCCCTGCCTCCGCCACTGCCCGCGAAGAAGCCGACACGAGCCGACCTCGAGCAACGCGTGAAGAGCCTGGAGAAAGAGAACGAGCGCCTGCGCGCGAAACTCAGTGACTGAAGTCCGGACCCAAGCGCCTGGCTTCCTCGCGCGCAGCTCATGGAGCCGAACCGACGGTGACAGCAAAGAACTCCGCCCGCACTGGCAACGAGTCTCGCCGACGCAGAGGCAACCATGAGGTATCGCTCATTCGAGCGAATTGCTTCGAATCGCCAGTCACCGGCCAACGGAACTGACAGCATGCCGCCGTCATAGATCACTTCGAGTCGAAGGCGGCCCCTTGGAACGGCAGGTCAATGAGCGGCAGCTTTCGGTACTGCAGTGGGTGGGCGCCGGGTGCCCTGCCGGCGTATGGGAAACCAGCGCCTACAAGACCACCTGCCAGGCACTGCAGAACCGGGGGTTGGTCACGGTCTCCAGGAAGGGCGGCCAGTGGAGCGTCACCCTGACGAGCGCCGGCCAGCATTACCTGGCGCACGGCTCATACCCTCCCCACGAGTCTCGCCCACGGAAGACCCAGGCAGCCCCTCCGCAACCCCCGCCAATCCAAGCGCAGGAAATTCCTACCCCCGCTCGATTGCCACGTCCTTCCACACAGCCTCGCATGACGTTCTCGGAACAGCTGCTGCAAGAGCTCGCGGAGGCGGGCGGCCGGATCGTCAAGAACGGCAGCGGTCTGGAGTTGGAGAAGTGGCCCTCTCGCGTCGCCGCGGCGCGCAGATCCCGAAGGATCCCGGAGACGAAGGAGCTGTACGGGGGCTGGTGCCGTGGCGGGTACGAGATCAAGCTCGTCGACGTCCCCGCCTGGCGCCTCGTGGCCCTCGAACCCGTCCCTGTCCCCTCGCGGCTCACGCGGCCGCACAGCGTAGTCCGGGCCATGCAGAACGACCCCCAGCCGCTGGGCCTCACCAAGCCGGTCCAAGGACGCGCCCTCAGACTTATCCAGGCGCTTATCACCGCGACCGAGAACGCAGGACACTCAAGTGCGGCAGGGCAGACCAGCTCCGCTCCCCCGCCCCATCGCCGCCGCAGGGCGTCTCCCCACTTCACCATCACCGCACAGGGCCAGACCGTGGAGTTCCTCGTCCTCCAGGAGCAGGACCGGACTGAGCACGTCGCCACCGAGAAGGAACTCGCCGAGGCCAAGAAGAACTCCTGGATCAGGATCCCCCGCTTCGACCACACCCCGTCCGAACGCCTCCGCTTCGTCCTCAACGGCGGCCAGCCACACCGGGCGAGCGAATGGTCCGACGCCCCTGGCCGCTCACTCGAAGACCAGCTCGCCGAGATCGCGCAGGAGGTCACCCTTCGCGGCGAAGCCGCCGAACGCAAACGTCTCGACGAGATCGAGGCGGCCCGCCAGAAGCGCATCCGCTGGGAAGCCGCAATGGAGGAAGCACGTGTCCAGTACGCCGAGGCGTATCGCGTCAGGCACTTCGAAGCACAGGAAACGGCATGGCGCCATGCCATCCGACTGACGGAGTACGTGAGCGCCGTACGCACCCGGGTCGAGACCATGCCCCCGGGTCAGGCCAGGAGAGAAGCCGAAACGTGGATCGACTGGGCGGCAGCACGCGTGGAGCGCCTCGACCCGCTGAACACACCGCCCCGGCTGCCCGACATCCCCGAACCGCGAGCCGACGATCTCAGGCCCTTTCTCGGGCACTGGAGCCCATACGGCCCCTGACTCAGCATGGGCCTGACCCCCACCTAGCCTCACGGAACGTCACTACCGAGAAGCGGATGGGGCAAGGGCCGCCAACAGCTCAGCAACCCGAGCCCCGGCCACCTCAAGGTGTCTAACACCAGACAGCTGAGGGCTCCACTCGGTGGTCGCCAAGGCTGCATGACGACCCATCAGAATCCGCGCCATCCGTGCGTCAAACGTGCGTCACGTGCGTCGAATATGCGTCAAGATATCGCACCTAACGCACGTAACGCCCATAATGCACACTCGGAGAAACGCCAGGTCAGCGGGCCTTTTCGGCGGGCTCAAGGATCGCGACGCACTCGACATGATGGGTCATCGGAAAAAGATCTAGCAAAAACAGGTGGAAGAAAACCGCAGGTCAGCGGTCCGTATGGCGCAAATCGAACAGGTCGCTAGTGTGCGTTACGTGCAGAGTGTGCGGGATGTGCAGCGCGTTGACGCTTCCTGCCTGTGTCCGGGCGGGCGAACAGAGCCCAGCGAGGGCCGACCGGATGACGCCCGGCGTCGTCCCTCCAGCACCCGCGCGTTCAGGAAGCCGGTGAGGAGGGAACGGCCTCCCGAGAGGTCCGGGGATCGGTCCCGACGCAACCGAGGCTCCGGCGCCTGCCGACTCGGCGCACCCCCTCCCCCCTGGACCGAGCCGCCCCGCCCCGCCCGTCCAGCAACAGCCGGGATCTTGTTCGCCAGGACTTTCATGGAGGCAGTCCTCCCAGGCCAGGCGACTCGGAACACGAAGGCGACCGGCCACGCGCCGTGCCTCGGCAGGCTCCCGGGAGCGCCGCCATCGCAGGCATGTGTACCGCGGAGCCCCGGTTTCGGGCATGCTGATGAGCATGAGCAGCAGGTACGCACAGCTCCGGCCCTATACCCTGCCGGACTCGCTCGGGGATCTGAGCGGGCCGGTGGACGGCCTTGTGGTCCTGCCCCGGCACCTGGACTGGGGCCCGCACTACGAGTACGACCTGGCCGATGACGCCGACGTGCTGCTGATGTACGAGCGGGTGATCCGCGAGGCGCAGACGTCCGAGGACCTGCACGCCCACCTCCATGCGGACGTGCTGCGCAGCCACTGGCGGGCCCTGTTCCTGCCCGGCCCGGCGAGGGCCGCCTGGGAATCCCGCTTCCCTGAGCTCGCCAGTACACCGGCGGCGGCCGCGTAGTGGAAGACCTGCATCATCGCCTCATCCGCATCGGCCTGGAAGCGCTCGCTGAGGACTTCGGCTACCGTCTGGCCGGCGGATACGCCGTCCAGGCCATCGTCTCGTCAGCCGCGTCAGTGACGACGTCGACCTCTTTACCCCGATCGGACGCGCCGAGGGGGAGCTGCCGCAGGCGATCGCACGTCTCACTGCGGCGTACCGGACGGCCGGGTACCTGGTCCAGGTGACCCAGCAGGCACAGGTGTATGCCCGCCTTCACGTCACGGATCCCGACTCCGGCGCGCAGTCCAGGTGGAACTGGTCGGTGACCTGCTGCACCACCCGCCGGTCGAATCGGACCTCGGCTCCGTCCTCCACCTCGACGACCTCGCTGCGGCCAAAACCGGAGCTCTCTTCGGCCGCGCCGAAGTCCGGGATGCCATCGACGTCAGCGCGCTGCTGAAGGCTGGCTACACCCGTGCCCGGCTGCTCGAACTCGCCGCACAGAACGAGGCCGAACCCAGTCTTGACGAGTACGCGTCCGCCCTCGCCCGCGTCCAGCACCACACCGACAGACAGTTCGCCGCATACGGCCTCGACGCCCCGTCCGCGGCCGCCATCCGCCAGGAGTTCGCCGCCTGGCACCGCGAACTCAGCGACCGAATCCGAGCCGAGGCCGCGAGAAACCTCGAATCGCAAGCTGACTCGTCCTCTACCCAACTGGACAAGCAAGCCGAGAGCCCGCCCGGCCCCACCTCCGAGTCCCGGATCAAATAACAATCACGGGGGGGACTACCAGGCGGTAGACGAAGGACGCGCGACTGCCAGGGCCGACGCTATTTGATCACCTACGCCAGGAGTAGTCGTGCTCTTCCGGGCCCCTGTGGCTCCAGCCCTTCAGGTACGGCTTCAGCTCTTCGGGCTCGGGATCCCGGGTCGGCGGCATCCCGGGCAGCTCCAGCAGCGGGTCCAGGGATCTGGTGTAGGCGCGGGCCCACTCCAGCCACCGGTAGGTGGAGTCCGACTCCGCGGCAAGCCGACGCTCCAGGGCGTCGCAGTACTCGCTCAGGGCTCTCGCCTCGTGCCAGTGCTTCGCCTGCTCCCGCAGGACCGTGGCGAGCTGGGCCTGGATCGCCTGCTCCCGTGCCGATTCCATCGCCGCCTGCCACCGGACCTTCCGGTCCTCCTTGGCATGCTCCTCGTCGATCCGGCGTTGGGCATCTTCCCGTGAGCGGACTTCCACCTCGCGCAGGATCGCCCCGAGGACGTCCTCCAGCCTCCACCGCTTCCGGTCGGCCCACTTTCCCTGGCGCCCCGATCGACTGTACGGGAGCTCGATCATCAGGTTCTGCGCCCGCTCCGGATCCTCGGATAGCGGGAACTCCTGCTTGATGGTCACCGTGTACGTGAAGTCGCCGACGACCAGGTCCAGCTCACCCTCGCGGCGGGAGGGTCGGGAGGGGATGTACGCGCCGCCGTGCCCGTAGGCCCGGCTGCGGTAGTTCTCATCCACCGGGTGCTCGCACACCGTATGGCCGCGCTTCACCGCTTCCGCGCGCAGGCCCTGGAGCATGCGGAGAACCCTGCTCCGGAGTGCGGCGGACACAGCGAGCCGACTCTGGTCTTCTTTCAAGGCAGCCACCACCGGGTGCAGGGAGCGCAGTTGGGTGGGCACCCGAATGGGCGGCGCGCTCTCCGGCCGTTCGGTTCTGGCGTTGTGGTGGGGTCCGTCGACGAGCGAGATCTGGAGGTCGCGGTTCCACAGGCGGAGTTTCTCGATGCGCTCGCCGTCTGCTGCGCGGCCGTGTACCTCGGGTCCTCCGGGCGGTGGCCGTGTTCCAGATAGAACTTCCCAGCCTCGGTGACCTCGGTCCGCACGGCCCCGTCACGGCGTACGACGAGCAGCAGCCCTCGGTCGCGCAGCGCGTACGCGGAGAGCCGTTCGGCTGAGGCTGAGCCCAGCGCTCCGCCGGCCTCGAGCCGAAGCAGGAGTTCGCGCTGTCGATCGTTCAACGGGGACCAGCGGTGCATGCGCCCACCTCACGCTCTCAAGCGGCAGATGCCTCCTCCTCTACCGGACGCCGGTGGGCGCCGACGCCAGATCCGGCGAACTGCTCCTACTTCGACCCTCATTCGCTAGCGGACCGCTGTTCGCACACGGTCCGCCGCGCTGGGCGGAGCGACCTGGACGGAGGCCCGCCCCGCAGGAAGGACAGCGGTCAGTGCCGGCCGGCCTTGCGGTCGTGACGGGCCGTTGCATCTCTCCCGTCCGTCCGGCGGGTCGTGGTGATGGCTGCTCGGTCTCGTTCCCACACGCCGAGCAGTTCCTCCTGGTGGCGAAGTCGCGGTGGCCCGAGGCCGTGTTCGAGGGCGCAGGCGGCCCCGCCGCTGCGGCAACGGTGCCTGTAGGCCAGACGCGACGGACGGGCGGGACGCGCCTGGGCCGTTCGCATCACACCCAGCCCCCTGTGGCCGGTCGCACAGATGTGGGTCTGGCGTGGTCGTGGCCGGTTCTGCGATGCTTCCGTCCGACAAGCGACGGCGGAACGAGGAAGCCGGTGAGATTCCGGCACGGTACCGCCACTGTGTAGGGGGAGCGACTCCACCCATGGCCACCGCCCCATCCGGGGGTGGGAAGGCCGGAGAAGCACTGATCCCGAGTCAGGAGACTCACGCCGTCGCACCTCGAAGTACGGGGCGGATTTCCCCAGGAGAGGCGGTGGCACCCGTGTGCCTGCGTATGTGTGGCGGCAGCTTCGCGCTGCCCTCGGCCCGTCGGAGCCGACCTGCCCGGGCTGACACCCACGCCCGTTCCCCCAGGTTCTGACGACCTCTTCCCTCAGCGGGTTCCTTCCCGTACGCCGCATCACGCGCACCGGCATGCCGGTGCGCACTGCCCACGCACGCCACCAGGAGTCACCTTGTTCGTACGATCCGTCATGCCCGGCCGCCGTCAGGCCGCCGCTGCGGCCTTCATCGCCGCCGCCCTCACGCTCACCGCGTGCGGCGGCGACTCCAGCCCGCCCGCCGACTCCAAGGCCCAGGCCGCCGGGGAGGGTTGCATCAAGGACTTCGACCCGGCCAAGGACTACTTCCCGGTCAAGTCGACGGTAAGGCACGCCAAGAACTTCACGCTCCGGTACGAGAAGAGCTACCAGGTCCTCACCGTCAACGAGCCCTTCCCCAAGGGCAAGCCCGAATCGTACGTGCTGGTCAAGTGCGGTGCGCCGAAGCCGGAGCTGACCGGTGAGCTGGCGTCCGCGCAAGCGGTCACCGTCCCCGTCAAGAGCCTGTACTCCGCCTCCACCACCCACCTGCCGCTGCTGACCGAGACCGGCACCCTGGACGTCCTGACGGGGGTGGCGAGCACCACGAACATCTCCTCCGCCCAGGTGATCGAGCGAGTGAAGGCAGGGAAGGTCACCGAGTACGCCAAGGACCGGACCCTCAACGCCGAGACGGTCATCGGCGCCAAGCCCGACGTGCTGATGACCCAGGGCACCGACGACCCGCAGTATCCGAAGCTCCGTCAGGCCGGTATCGCGGTGGTCGCCAACGCCGAGTGGCTGGAGCCCAGTCCGCTCGGCCGCGCTGAGTGGGTCAAGGCGATGGCCGCGCTCACCGGAGCGGAAAAGCGCGCCGGCGAGGTGTTCGACACCATCGAGGGCGACTACCGCAAGGTCGCCGAGAAGGGCGCGCAGGCGGTCAAGGCGGGCAAGCCCGTCGACGTGCTGCCCGGCACGATGTACCAGGGCACCTGGTACATGCCCGCCGGCGGCAGCTACGCCGCCCAGCTGGTCAAGGACGCGGGCGGCACCTACCCCTGGGCCGGCGAGGCGGGCACCGGCAACCTCCAGCTGAACTTCGAGGCCGTGTACGCCAAGGGCGGCGAGGTCCCGGTCTGGATCGCCGACCAGAAGTGGAAGTCCACCGCCGACGCCGTCAAGGCCGACAGCCGGTACGGGCAGCTGAAGGCCCTCTCCGGAGGTGCGGTCTGGACGAACACCAAGGCGCTCGGCCCCGGCGGCGGCAACGACTACTTCGAGCGCGGTGTGCTGCGCCCGGACCTGGTCCTCGCCGACCTCTTCGCGCTGATGCACCCGGACCAGGCGAAGGACCACACCTTCACCTTCTACACCCAGGTGCCCAAGGCGTGACGACTCACACGGCAACCGCGCCGGCCGCCGTCCCGGACACCCCGCGGGCGGTACGGCCGGGACGGCGGCGCCTCGTCGTCGTCCTCGCCCTCGCGGGCGGTACCGCCGCACTGTTCGTCCTGACCATCGCGACCGGCTCTCACCGGGTGCCGGTCGCCGAGGTGGTGCGGATCCTGTTCGGCGGTACAGCCGACGACCCGCGATGGACCGTGATCGTCGAGCAGGTCCGGCTGCCGCGCGCGCTGACCGCGACCGCCGTCGGGGCGGCCCTCGCGGTGGCGGGTGTGCAAATGCAGACCCTGTTCCGTAACGCGCTGGCCGACCCGTTCTCCCTCGGGGTGAGCTCGGGCGCCAGCATGGGCGTCGCCGCCGTGGTGGTCGGCACCGGCGGGGTCGCCGGCAGCTTCACCGGAAACCTGGCCGGCCTCGGGCGCGTGGGCGTCGTCCTGGCCGCCTCGCTCGGCGCCGCCGCTGTGCTGGCCCTCGTCCTGCTCCTCTCGCGATGGGTGCGGTCGGCCGTCACCCTGCTCGTCATCGGCGTCATGATCGGCTCGGCGGCCACCGCCGTGGTCGGCGTGATGCTCGTCTACGCCCGGCCCGAACGTGCCCAGCAGTTCGTCATGTGGGGCCTGGGCAGCTTCAGCGCCACGACCTGGCCCGACCTCCAGGTCATGCTGCCCGTCATCGGCGCGGGCCTGCTGACCGCGCTGCTGACCGCCAAGCGCCTCAACGCCCTGCTGCTCGGCGAGGACTACGCCCGCACCATGGGGCTGAACGTGCGGCGCAGCCGCGATCTGGCACTGCTCGGCACCTCGCTGCTGGCGGGCGCGGCAACCGCGTTCTGCGGCCCCGTCGCCTTCCTGGGCCTGGCCGTCCCGCATCTGACGCGGGTGGCGCTGGGGACCTCGGACCACCGGGCGCTCATTCCCGCGTCGATGCTCGCCGGGGCCTTCCTCGCGCTGGCCTGCGCGCTGCTGAGCCAACCGCCCGGCACCGACTCCGTGCTGCCTCTCAACGCCATCACCTCACTGTTCGGCGCCCCCGTCGTCATCGCGTTCCTGATCCGCAGCCGTCGCGGCGTACAAGGAGTGGCCTCGTGACCGACACCATGACCGAGACCGCCACGGAGAAGGCCGACGGACGACCGGACCACCCTGGTGGTCTCGCCACCCAGCGGCTCGCCGTCGGATACCGCACCCGGTCACCGCGCGGGCGCAGAGCAGGCCGGGCCGTACTGTCGGGGCTCGACCTGACCGCGCGAGCCGGCGAACTGACAGTTCTGCTCGGCCCCAACGGCGCGGGCAAGTCCACGCTGCTACGCACCCTGTGCGGGCTTCTCCCACCGCTCGGCGGCCGGATCCGCATCGGCGGCGCCGACCTGGCGCAGACCTCGCCGACCGCGCTCGCCCGCCGGCTGGCGGTCGTCCTGACCGACCGGGTGGATCCTGGGCTGCTGTCCGTACGGGAACTGGCCGGGCTCGGCCGCCACCCGCACACCGGGTTCACCGGCCGCCTCACGGACGCGGACCACGCGGCCGTCGAGTGGTCGCTGCAGGCGGTGAGCGCGGGACACCTGGCGGACCGACCGGTCGCCGAACTCTCCGACGGCGAACGCCAACGCGTCCTGACCGCGCGCGCCCTCGCCCAGGAGCCCGAGGTCATCCTCCTCGACGAGCCGACCGCCTTCCTCGACGTCCCCTCACGGGTGGCGCTCACCGTACTCCTGCGCGACCTCGCCCGGGACAAGGGACTGACCGTCGTCGTCAGCACCCACGACCTGGAACTGGCCCTGCGGGTGGCCGACGCGGTCTGGATCGTCGACCGCGACTCCTACGTCCACGCCGGGGCACCCGAGGACCTGATCCGCAGCGGGGCCGTCGCCGCCGCCTTCGACGCCGACCACCTCGCCTTCGACCCGCTCTCCGGCACCTTCGGACTGCGCCGCACCCCCCGCGCCGACGTGGCGGTGGACGCGCCGGCCGAGCTGCTCCCGCTCCTCGAGCGCGCCCTCGCCCGGGAAGGACTCGCCGTCGCAAACCCGGGCAGCCCGGCCGCAGGTCCCCGGGTGAGCTGGGACGGAGAGGACCGGCTCACCCTCACCGGACCCGACGGGCAGATCGTCCACGTCCGCGGCTTCCACGAGCTGACGCGAACGGTACGGACATGGTGAACGCGCTGATCACCCCCGACACCCTGGCGCGGATCTCCGCGATCGGCCCCTACTTCGCGGTGTCCACCGGCCCCCGCCCCGAGGCCGACGGCTTCCGGCCACTGACCGACCTGTACGCCGACCCGGGCGCGCTGGAGGAATGCGTACGAACCGTCTCCGGGCGGCTGGGCACCGACCAGCCCAGAGTGGCCGCGTCCACCCTGCACCTGGGCACCGCCTCCCGGCTCTGGTCGATCGCCCTGGCCTGCACAGCGCTCACCGGCCGCGTCCCCGATCTGGGGCCCGACCGGCTGTGGTGGCGCCTGCCCGCCTCAGGCCCCCTCGACCTGTGGCTGCCCGACCTGCGGGAGGTCGACCAGGAACTGCACCCGGCTCTGCACCACACCGTCGCCGTCCAGAACCTGGCGCCATGGGCCGACGCCGTACGGCGCGTTTCCGGCGTCTCCCCGCACACCCTGCGCGGCAATGCCGCCTCGGCGCTGATCGGAGCCCACCGCGTCCTGATCGCCAGAGCGCCGCGCCCCCTCGTCCCCGTCATACCTCTCGTCCGCGCGCTGCTGGACCAGCCTCCGCTGACCGGAGCCGGCACGCACCGCGCCACTCCCGCCGGACCACTCGCCTTCCGACGACGCAGCTGCTGCCTGTACTACCGCGTGCCGGGCGCGGGCACCTGCGGCGACTGCGTCCTCAACCCCAAGGAGAAGACCGCATGACCACCACCGAGCCGACCGTCGTCGAAACCCCCGGCGGCGGCACCCAGCACGTCTGGCCCCTCCCCGTCGACGAGGCCACCCTCCTCGACCTCGTCACCACCGTCTTCACCGACCACTGGCAGCACATCCACTTCGGACCCATCATCGAAGGCGCCGCCTGGGAGGTCGGCGCCCCCTGCGCCCCCACCGCCATCACCATGAACGACGGCTACGCCACCGTCGACTTCGGCGCCTGGCACTTCCACCTGTGCATCGGCGAACACACCGCCTCCGGCCCCGAACTCGGCCGCATCCGCCGCTGCTCCCGCGCCGAGCTCTACCGCAGCATCGGCTCCGACGGCGCCCCCGTCAGCTGGGGCGCCCGCCTGTTCAACGGCCGCGACGAACAGATGATGACCGTACTCCTGCCCAACCCCTTCCTCACCGACCGCCAGGAGATCCTCGACGCCCCCGACTTCGCCCGCCTCACCGCCTGGGACACGCTCCGCGACCGCTTCCTCGGCCTGTCGCCCGACCCTCTCGACCGCACGGGCAAGGGCTTCCGGCACAACGGCTGACGTAGGGCCCGGCTTCCCAGCCTCCCCTCTCAACGCTCTGGAGCAGATCTCTGCCGGCAGGTGACCAGCCGGCCGGCGTCGAGGACTGCGGTTCGGTCGGCCAGGGCTTCGCCGGCCGCCCCGTCATGGGTGATGAACACCAGGCTCAGGCCGTCCCGTTCCCGGAGTGCGGCCAACCGGGTGAGGATCGCGTCCCGGGTGGCCGCGTCGAGCCCGGAGGTGATCTCGTCGCAGACCAGGACGTCGGGCTCGGCCAGCAGGGCCCGGGCCAGAGCGGCCCGTTGGAGTTCGCCGCCGGAAAGGGCGCCGGGGCGGCGCAAGGTCAGCTCCTCGGCCAGGCCCAGGTCCTCCAGGGTTCGTACGGCGGTACGGCGGGCGGTGTCCCGGTCGGCGCCGCGCAGCCGGACCGCCGTGCGGGCGACCTGGTCCAGGACCGGCCGGTGCTCGTCGAAGGCCGCCTTGGGATCCTGGAACACGTACTGGACGGCAGCCAGTTCGGTGCGGGCGCGAGCGCGGAGGCTGCGTGGCAGCGGGGTTCCGTCGAGCAGGACCGCGCCGTCGTACGCGGAGTGCAGTCCGGCCAGGCAGCGACCCAGGGTCGTCTTGCCGCTGCCGGACCGGCCGGTCACGGCGAGGCACTCTCCCGGCGCGACCGACAGCGTGACGCCGTGCAGCACCGGAACGGTACCGTGCGCCGTTGGGTGCCGGGCGGTCAGCCCCTGTACCGCGATCCGGGTGGCGACGGGCCGGGTGGCTGCTCGTGGCTTGGGGAGCACGGGCCGCTTGGAGGCGGGCAGTACGGTGTCCGCGGGGCCGCGGTCCACTACCCGGCCATCCCGCAGCACGACCGCCTCGTCGGCCAACTGCCGTACGACGTCCCAGTCATGGCTCAGCAGGACCAGGGCAATGCCTTGCTCGGCCACGTCGGCGAGCGCCTCGACGACGCCCCTCTTGGTGGCCGGGTCCTGGCCCGTGGTGGGTTCGTCGGCGACGATCAACTTCGCGCCCAGGAGCAGGGCCTGTGCGATGACGACCCGCTGCTGCTGTCCGCCGGAGAGCTGGTGGGGGTAGCGGCGCAGCACCATCTCGGGGTCGGGCAGCTGGGCCAGGCGCAGGGCGTGCTCGACGCGGTCGCGGATCTCGCCGCGGGTTCCGCCGCGCTGGGCGGCGATGTCCCGCAGGAGTGCTCCGGCTCGGCGGGCGGGGTTGAGGACGGCTGCGGGGTGCTGGGGTACGTAGCCGACGGAGCCGGGTCCCGGGATGCTGATCCGGCCGTCGATCCGTGCCCCGGGCGGGAACTCGCCGAGGAGGGCGCGTCCGGTGGTGGTCTTCCCGCTGCCCGAGGGCCCGACGAGGGCCGTTGTCCGCCCGGCACGGGCCGTCAGGCTCACCCCGTCGACGAGCACGCTGCCGGCCACCTCCACCCGCAGGCCGTCCACTTCCGCTACCGGCTTCATACCCGGTCTCCTTTCCAGCCGGTCTTGGCCGGTGTGTGCAGGGCGGCGTCGAAGAGCAGGTTGGTGCCCATCGACAGGGCTGCGATGAGCAGGGCGGGTACCACCACGGCCCATGGCTGGAGGAACAGGCCGGTGCGGTTTCGGTCGACCATGACCGCCCAGTCGGCGGCGTCCGGTGGGACGCCGATGCCGAGGAATGCGGCCGTGGCCACCAGGTACAGGGCTCCGGTCAGCCGGATCCCCGCGTCGGCGGCGAGGGTCCGGCGCATACAGCGGGCAACGTACCCGATCGCCGTACGCCACCAGGTCTCGCCCTGCATCCGCAGGGCCTCGACGGCGGGCCGGGCGGAGATCTCGGCCGCCGCCGCGTGCACCACGCGAGCTGCGTCGGGTACGGCGGCCAGGCCGACCAGGGCGGCCAGGCCGGCCGGCCCCGGGGTGAGGGTCGAGGCCACCAGCAGCACCAGCAGGAGCGACGGGACGGCGATCAGGACATCGAGGGGCCGCATGAGGGCCTCCTCCAGCCAGGTGCGGCGGGTGAGGGCCGCGGTGAGCCCGATCGGGACGGCGACCAGGTAGGCGAGTCCGGTGGCGGCGAGCGCCACGAGGACGACGGAGCGGCCTCCGAGCAGGACCTGCCGCCAGACGTCCCGGCCGGAGAAGTCGGTGCCCAGCCAGTGCCCGCCGCCCGATGCGAACGACACCGACCGGGGTCCGGCCGGTCCGGTGAGCAGCGGTCCGAGGGCAGCCAGCAGCAGGGGCACGGCGATGAGACCGACGGCCAGGGCGTACCTGGATGCATGGCGCCTCACGCGACCGCCTCCGCACGGGGGGCGAAGCGGCGGGCCACGAGGTCCGCGCCCAGGTTGGCCAGGACGGTCACCACGCCGAAGACGACGGCCATGCCCTGGACGACGGGCACGTCGCGGGCGGCGACGGCGTCGATGAGCACGGTTCCCAGGCCGGGGATGACGAAGAGGGCTTCGACGACGATCACTCCGCTCAGCAGCCAGTCGCAGGTCCGGGCCAGTTGCTGGGCGGCCGGAGCAAGGGCGTTGGGCAGGGCGTGCGTCCAGCGGACGCGGGCGCCGCTGACGCCGTAGCGCTGGGCCTGGGCGACGTATGGCGAGGCCATCGCGTCGATCATCCCGGCGCGTACCAGGCGGCTGATGGTGCAGACGGGCCGCGAGACGAGTACGAGGACGGGCAGGACCAGCACGGCCGGCTCGGTGACCGGGTCCGCGCCGACGGCCGTGGGCGGCAGCCAGCCCAGCCACAGCCCGAACAGGGTGGCCAGCAGCACGCCGAGGGCGAACTCGGGCACGGAGTGCACGGCCAGGGTCAGCGCGCTGAGGGTCCGGTCCAGCGGGCCGCCCTCGCGGCGGGCGCACAGCACGCCGAGTCCGACCGACAGCGGTAGGAGTACCAGGAGAGTGGCGCAGGCGAGCGTCACCGTGGGACCGAATCCACCGGTCAGGTAGTCGGCGACGGGGCGCCCGCTGACCAGGGAGGTGCCGAGGTCACCCCGGACGAGGCCGGCGGCCCAGTCCAGGAAGCGTTCGGCGGCGGGTCGGTCCAGGTCCAGTGCGGCGCGGATCCGGGCGATGCGCTCGGGGTCCGGCTGGTCGCCGGCCAGGGCGACCGCCGCGTCGCCGGGCAGGGCCTCGGTGAGGACAAAGATGAACAGGACGACCGCCGCCGTCTGCCCCAGGCCGAGGAGCAGACGGCGGCCGATCCAGTTCAGCTGCCGGGTCACGCGAGCCAGAGCCTGTCGAAGCGGGCCCAGTCGAGGGTGTTGGCGGGGGCCTGCTTCGAGACTCCGTGCACGGCGGGCGCGGTGGCGACGATCCAGTCGGCGAAGCCCCAGATCAGGAAGCCGCCTTCGTCGTACAGGCGGCGCTGCATCCGCTCGTAGAGGGCGGCGCGTTCCTTCTCGTCGCGGGTGGACTGGGCCTGCTGGTACAGGTCGTCGAAGTCCTTCTGCTGCCACTTGGTGGCGTTGGTGGTGGAGCCGGTGAGCAGGCGCTGCGAGATGTGGGACTCGATGGGCATGGACCCGGACCGGTAGGAGGCGAAGGTCCCGTTGTTCAGGATGTCCTTCCAGTACGTGTCCTTGTTGCCGACCTTGACCTCGACGGTGACCCCGGCCTTGGCGGCCTGCTCCTTGAAGATCCCGGCGGCCTCGACGAAGCCGGTGGCAGCGGGGGCGGTGTCGAGGGTGACCTTGAGGTTCTCGGCGCCGGCCTCCTTGAGGAGGGCGCGGGCCCGGTCGAGGTCCTGGGTGCGCTGCGGCAGGCCGGAGGCGTAGTACTGGTAGCCCTTGCCGAAGAGGTCGTTTCCGACCTCGCCGGCGCCGGAGAGGGCGCCGTCGACGAGTTCCTTGCGGTCGGCGATGAGGAAGAACGCCTGCCGGACCCGCTTGTCGTTGAACGGCGGCCGGTCGGTCTTCATGACGAAGCCCTGCATGGAGCTGCCGGGCAGCCGGACGACCTCGATCTTGCCCTTGCCCTCGTGGGTGCGGGCGGTGGCGGGGGTGAGCTCGTGGGCGTACTGGACCTGGCCGCCGAGCAGCGCGCTCGTACGGGCCGATTCCTCGGTGGCGACGACGAATTCGACCTGGTCGAGGTGGGGCGCGCCCTCCCAGTAGGCGTCGTTGCGCTTGACGATCAGGGACTTGCCGGGGGTGAAGGAGCCGAACGTGAAGGGGCCGGAGCCGACGGGCCTGTCGAAGGACGAGGTGTCCTTGGGGACGATGTAGGCACCGAACGCGGCGAGCACGTTGGGGAATTCGGCGTACGGGCGCTTGAGCTTGAACTCGACGGTGTTCGCGTCGAGGGCGCGGCTGGCGGCGAGGTCGATCGGCTCCAGGGATGCCTTGGCCCGGAAGGTGCCCTTGGGGTCGGCGATCCGCCGGTAGCTGTAGAGGACGTCCTCGGCGGTGACCGGGCGCCCGTCGTGGAAGGCCGCCTTGCGCAGGGTGATCTTCCAGGTGTCGAGGGTCTCGTTGGGCTCCCAGCGCTCGGCGAGCCGCGGGACCGGCGCGAGGTCGGTGCCGAAGTCGGCGAGCTTGTCGTAGAGAGCCTTGGCGCGGGCGGCGTCGACGAACAGGTTCGCGGCGTGCGGGTCGAGGGTCTCGTTCGCGCCGCCACCCGCGAAGGCGGCGCGCAGGGTGCCGCCACGCTTGGGGGTGCCGGCCTCGGCGGCGTTCTTGCTGTCTGCGGTCTTACCGGTGTCGGCGGAGCAGCCGGCGGTCAGGGCAAGGGCGGCGGCGGTGGCCGTGGCGGTGGCGAGGAGGAAGCCTCGGCGGGCGAGGCCGGAGCGGCGCTGGTTCACGGGGTGGTGTCTCCGTTGCTGTTGTGCTGGGGGGTGTTCTGGGGACTGAGCCGGGCGACGAGGTGGAGGCGGTCGGAACTTGTGGTTCCGTGCGGGGAGTCGCCTTCGCTCCACACAGGTTCGGTGCGGGGACCGGGGCCGTCGTGCAGGGCGAGGACCTCGAAGCCGGCGGTGGTGAGGAAGTACCGCAGCTCCTGGGGGAAGAGCAGCCGCCAGGCGGAGTGCTGCTCTTCCGGGTCGGAGCCGTCGTCGGCGGTCCAGGTGCGGCGCCGGCTCAGGAGTTGGGCGCCGTGGTCGATCCACAGGGTGGTGTGGGAGGTGTACGTCGTGCCCCGCCAGTCGAAGGAGGCGGTGCGCGTCCCGTCGAGGAGTTCGGTGTTGCCGAGGAAGAAGGCGCCGTTGCGCATCTCCGCGACGAGCAGTCCGCCCGGGCCCAGGTGGCGGCGGATGGCGGCGAGGCAGGAGGTGAGGTCTTCGTTGGTGTGGCAGTAGAGCAGGGCGCTGTCCAGGCAGAGGACGGCGTCGAAGGTGCGGCCGAGGTCGAAGTCCCGCATGTCGGCGCGGTGGTAGTCGGGTCCGGGGTGTCGGCGGCGGGCGTGGGCGAGCATGGCCTTGGCGGTGTCGATCCCGGTGACCCGGCGTCCGGCGTGGTGGTGCAGCCAGGCGGCGTCCCGGCCGGTGCCGCAGCCGAGGTCCAGAATCCGGGCTCCCGCGCCGTGGCGGCGCAGGGTGTCCTCGGTCCAGCGTGCGGCGAGCCGGTCGGGGTCGGGGAAGCGCTCTTCGTAGAGCTCGGGGTGGTCGGTGAGGAGGTTGCCGGTGCTCATCTGGTCTCGCTCAGGGGACGTGGGCCAGGGGTGGCGGGCGTTGTCTTCGCATGCTGTTCCGGGTCCTCCGGGACCGGCGAGTCCGGAGCAGCGGATGCCGCGGCGGTGGCAGGCGGGCGGGGCAGGGCCCGGCGTCGGTGCAGCAGGGTGACGGCCGCCGCCGAGGCGAGGCCGAGTGCCGTGCAGCAGGCGTAGGGAAGCCATGTCGGCCCGCCGTGCGTCGCGGTGTCCATGGCCCACCCGACCCCCGCGCCGGTGCCCGCGGCAGCCGCTCCGGACACTCCGTAGAACAGGCCGTAGAAGGTGCCGGTGAGCTCCGCGCGGCCGAAGGCGGGGATGAGTTCCATGACGAAGGGCTGGGCGGTCATCAACCCGACGTACAGGAGCAGCGCTCCGGCCAGGACCGGCAGCAGCAATACCGGGTGCGTCCCCGCTGCTCCCGCCATCAGCATCGGTGGTACGAAGCCGAGTCCGCTGACGGTCAGCCCGGCGGCGATCCACCGGCCCCGGCCACCGGCCCGGGCGGCCAGCCTGCGGGTGATTCGCAGCTGGAGCAGGAAGTTGGCGAAGGTCCCGACGACGAAGATCAGCCCGACGGCGCCCGCCCAGCCGGTGGCCTGCCGCGCGGCGTGCGGGAGCAGCAGGTAGAGCTGGCTCTCCATGCCGTACATGCCGACCATGGCGAGGGAGAAGGCCACGAAGCGCCGGTTGCCGGCCACCTCCCGCCAGTCGCCGAGCACGGAGCCTGTCGGCCGGGGCACGGCACGGGCGGGCAGCACCACAGCCTGGGCGAGGGTGAGCAATGCGAACACCCCGGCCGCGGTGAGTGCCGCGACCCGGAAGCCGCCGAACAGCAGCAGGCCCCCCAGCAGCGGCCCGATCAGCGCACCCGCCGTGGCGAACACGTTGAACAGGGCGAACGCCTCGGCCTTGCGGTCGCCGGACTCCTGGGCGACGTACGTCCGTACGGCCGGGTTGAACAGGGCTCCCGCCAGCCCGCTCAGCACGGACGCGGCGATCAGTACGGGCAGCGCGTCGCCCAGGGCGAACAGCGCGAAGCCCAGGGTGCGCAGGCCACAGCCCGCGATGATCACGCCGCGGGCCCCGAGGCGGTCGGCGGCGGAGCCCCCGATCAGGAAGAGCCCCTGCTGGCTGAGGTTGCGCAGGCCCAGGACCAGGCCGACCACCGCCGCCGACATACCGAGGTCGTCGGTCAGGTGCGTGGCCAGGTACGGGATGAGGAGGTAGAAGCCGATGTTGACGCCGAGCTGGTTGACGAGCAGGAGCCGTACGGCCGGCGGGAAGCCGCGCACCGCGGCGATGGTTCTCATCGGGCGGCTCCTACGGGTATGGCGGCGCGGGGCAGCACTCCCAGGCCGCCGCGCGATGCGGGGCGTACGGTGCCGTCGGAGCCGCCGATGCCGGACCAGGGATCGTCGGCGAGGAGCAGGTGCCCGTCGAGGTCGATCCAGCGGGCCCGGTCGACCAGGTGGACGGCGGGCGCGATGCCGAGGGAACTGGCGGTGAGGCAGCCGAGCATGAGGTCGGTGCCGGTGCCGTCCAGCGCGGCATGGATGCGCAGCGCGGCCCGTACGCCCCCGCACTTGGCGAGCTTCACGTTGACGCCGTGGACCCGCCCGGCGAGGGCCGCGGCGTCCTCGTAGGAGACCGCGTCCTCGTCGGCGATCACGGGGATCGGGGAGGTGGTGGCGACCCGGGCCAGGGCATCGGGCTGCCCGGCGGCGATCGGCTGTTCCACGGCGGTGACGCCGAGGGCTGCGAAGCGGGGCAGCAGTGCGTGGGCCTGGTCCTCGGTCCATGCGCCGTTGGGGTCGAGCAGCAGGTCCGCGGCGGGCGCTCCCACACGGACGGCCTCGACCCGGGCCAGGTCCTCGACCGGGTCGGGAGATCCGGCCTTGACCTTCAGCACGCTGAATCCGGCCGCGGCGAGCCGACTGGCCTGGGCGGCAGCGGATACGGGCGTGACGATGCCGATGGTGCGTGCCGTGGCGGCGGACGGCGGCAGAGGGCTGCCGAGGAGTCGGTGCACGGGTTCGCCGGCTCGCTTGCCGGTGAGGTCCAGTACGGCTGATTCAACGGCGGCGAGGACTCCTGCGGGCAGGTCTGCGCCCACAGGGCCCGCGGGCGCGAGTTCCGCCCAGGCGGTCTCGGGGTCCGGCAGGCGCTCCACCGCCGGCCGGAGGGCGCTCAGGTGGCGGAGGATGGTTTCGGTGGGCAGTCCGAGGTAGACGCTGCTGACTGCCTCCCCCCAGCCGCGCAGCCCGCCGTGTTCCAGGCTGACCCAGACCGCGTCGCGGCGGGCCATCACCGAGCGGGAGATCCGCAGGGGCTCCGCCAGTTCGAGCGAGGCGGTGTGCCAGGTGAGTTTCATACGGCACCTCCGGGGGCCGGAACGCGGGGAGCGCGGGCTTCGCCACCGGGGACGGCGACGGGATCGACGACGGTCCGGCAGCGGGTCCAGCCGACGGCCTCGGCCGCGCGTGGGTGCGGGATCTCCAGGGGGCGGGTGGCCCGGGCCGTGGCGGTCAGGCCGTGGGCGTGACAGAAGTCGTCGTCGTAGACGGTGCCGAGGTAGCGGTGCGGCCCGTCGGGGAAGACGGTTGCGACGACGGCGCCGGGTTCGGCCCTGGCCGCCCATGCGGAGACCAGCGCGACGGCGCCGGTGCTCCAGCCGCCGCTGACGAAGCTGCCGCGGGCGAGCCGGCGGCAGGCGTCGACGGCCTCGGCGGCACCCACCCAGTGCACTTCGTCGAACACTCCGTGGCGGACGTTGCCGGGGTGGATGCTGCTGCCGAGCCCGCGCATCAGACGCGGTCTGGCCGGCTGCCCGAAGATCGTGGAGCCGACGGAGTCGACGCCGATCACCTTCAGGCGGGGCCAGCGGCTGCGCAGCGGGCCGACCAGCCCGGCGCTGTGTCCGCCGGTGCCCACGCTGCACACCAGGACGTCCAGGTGGTCGAGCTGGCCGATCAGTTCTGCGGCCATGGAGCGGTAACCGGCCGGGTTGTCCGGGTTGTTGTACTGGTCGGGCCAGTACGCGCCCTCGGTGCGGGCCAGGACCTCGCGCAGCCGGGCGATGCGGGCGGCCTGCCAGCCGCCCTGGGCGGCAGGGCGGTCGACGAGCTCCAGGCGGGCGCCGTGGGTGCGCAGCAGCTGCCGCATGGAGGGTTCGAGTTCGCTGTCGCCGACGAGGACGACCGGGTGGCCGAGGACTTGTCCGGCGAAGGCCAGCCCGATGCCCATGGTGCCGGAGGTGGACTCCACGACCGGTGCCCCGGGGCGAAGTTCACCGCGTCTGCGGGCGCCGGTGAGCATGGACATCGCCGCGCGGGCCTTCATCCCGCCGGCGCTGAGGCATTCGAGCTTGGCCCAGAAGCCGGGGTGGGTGTGGGGCAGGTCGGTGTGGATACGGGCGACAGGAGTACGCCCCAGCAGGGGCAGGAGGTCCGGGTTGGCGGCAGCGGCATGCGACGGGTGTACGAGCGGGGCGAGGGTCACGGGCAGCCTCCGTAGCGGTGGATGACGCCGGGGCCGCCGTCGAGCCAGAAGAACGGGTACGGCTCGGCGGAGACGGCGCTCACCCCGGCCCCGAGGAAGCGGGGCAGGACGGCGCTGCCGGTCTGGGCGAACATCACGAGGGGCTTCCCGCTCGCGGCGGCGTGGTCGAGCAGGCCCTGGAAGGAACCGTTGCCGAGGGTCATGCCGGAGGCGAGGACGGCACCGCAGCGTTCCAGGTGCGCGGCCGCGTCGGTCAGGACGCGCTCGCCCCACTCGGTGGTGCCGCCCTTGAGGTCGCACGGCAGGTAGTCGAGGCCCCGCGAACGCAACTGCTCCAGCAGCGAGTTGACCACTCCGACCACGAGGACCGGACGTCGCTCACCGGACCGGGAGACATCGGCGGGCAGCAGGTCGACGACGGCGCGGGCCCGGGCCCGCGAACGGCTCAGCGAACTGCCGGCGGGCAGCGGACACGGGCGGGCGCCGTTGTCCGGCGTGTGCGGGCGTACGTGGGCCAGGTAGGCGTCGAGCGCCGCGATCCGCACCGGCAGGAGCGGATGGCCGAGGAGCTCGGCGACGGTAGCGCCCACGCAGTCGTCGAGGGCGCCTTCGGGCAGCGCCCCGGGTTCGACGGCGCAGGATCCGACGGCCGCGTGGAGCCGCAGGCTGAGCACCTCGTTGCGGTAGCCGCTGCTGCGCCCTTCGTGCCGGACGGCCTGGGCGGTGGTGAAGGCGAGTGAGATCCGCTCGTCGGCGGGGTCGGGGCCGTAAGCCCCGGCCAGAACGACGTCGAAGAGCTGGCCGACGGTCCGAACGGCGGGATCGGCAAGCGCGCGCTCGCCCGGCGGGACCGTTTCAGGTGTGTGCAGGGAAGGCAGGATCACGCGGGCACCGCCGGGGAGGGCTCGTAACGGGGGCGCAGGCCGGCGAGCAGCCGCTCGGCGGCCGCGCGGGCGCCGTTGCCCTCGATGTCGGCGGTCATGACATGGCCGAGGTACTCGTTGTTGCTGGTGGCGGCCCGCACGGTGCGGCCGGGTTCGGCGAGGGTGAGCTCCAGCACCTCGGGCCGGGCTCGGACGGCCTCCGCCCCCTCGACACCGGCGAGGATGCCGTCGGTGTCGGGCAGCAGGAAGGAGATGGCGGCGCTGCGCACGCCGGTGGGTCGCGGCGCCACGTCGGGCCTGCGCCCCAGGGCCACGTCGACGCAGGCGGCAGCCAGGTCGACGCCCGTCACGTGCCGGACGAGTTCGGTGATGCGGTTGCCCGCCGGGCGGGGGTTGACCTCGACCAGCCGGGGCCCGTCGGGCGTCAGCTTGATCTCGGTGTGGCAGACCACCTGGTCCAGCCCCAGCGCCTTGACCGCCCGCAGCGCGGTCTCGGCAGCCTCCGACGCCAGGGCCTCCTCGATGCCGGCCGGGAACATGTGGCCGGTCTCGATGAAGGCGGGCGCCCCTCCGATGCTCTTGTCGGTGACCCCCACGACCTGGGTGGTGCCGCCGAAGGAGACGGTCTCGACGCTGGCTTCGGGCCCGTGCAGCAGTTCCTCGAGCAGGATGACGGGGGCCCGGTCCTGGCCGCGCGCGTTGACCGGGAACTCGGCGAGGGCCTGACAGGCGAGCTCCAGTTCGTGCTCGTCGCGCACCGCGCGGACCAGCATGCCCGCGCACAGGTCCACCGGCTTCACCACGAGCGGGTAGCCGATCCCCCGCGCGGCGACCGCCGCTTCCGCGGCTCCCTCGCAGAGCGCGAACCGCGGCCCGGGGACGCCGGCTTCGGCCAGCACACGGCGGGTCAGGTCCTTGCGGCACGCCGCCTCGACGGCCTCCGGTGCGGGGCCGGGCAGGCCGAGCCGCCGGGCGGTGTGCGCGACGGCCGGCAGGTAGTAGTCGCACGAGGAGACCACTCCGTCGAAGCCGAGGACGGCGTGCAGGCCTTCGAGCCGCTCCAGGAGTGCTGCCGTGTCGTTGGTGTCCGCCGTGATGATGTTGCGGGCCGTGAGCAGCGGGTGCGGTCCGTCCCCCGCAGGGGCTGAGCGCAGGTAGTGGTGCAGGTCGCGGGTGACGAAGGTGAACTCGTGCCCGTCTTCGCGGATCGCCCTGGGCAGCAGCCTGCTCATCGACCCCACCCAGCTTTCGATCACCAGCAGATGTCCCACCGGACTTCCTCCCAGACTGCCGTCGGCTCTGTGCGACGCAGACATTATCGGAAATCGTTTTCATTTCCAATACGACAGTTTTCCGATAGCCTGCGGCCTCCGGAGCACGAGAGGCGGAGCGTGATGACAGAGCTGACGCGGGATCAGAGGGTCGGGCCGTACACGGTGCGGCACGCGAGAGCCGAGGACCTGCCCGGTGCCCGGAGCGTCATGCTGGACACCTTCTACCGGGAGTTCGGCTACGGGTACGTGCCGGACTGGCACCCCGACGTCGTCGACCTCGACGGCACCTACCTGCGCCATCCACGGCACACCCTCGTCGTGGCCGTACGCGACGACGGCGAGGTGGTCGGCACCACCGCACTCACCTCACGCGGCCCCGCCCATCCCCCGCACCCGCGAAGCCTCGTCGAGCGCTACCCCTCGGGACGCACCGCGCAGCTGCTGCGCGTCTACGTACGCCCTGAGCACCGGCGACACGGGCTGGCCCGCGTGATGGTCCACACCGCCTGCGCGTTCGCCGCGGCCGTACCCGGCTACGAACGCATCTACCTGCACACCAACGTCGACATCCCCGGCGCGGAACACTTCTGGCGCAGCATCGCCACCGAGGTCTTCGACGCGCGCACCACCGGTGAGCACGGAGGCTTCGGGACCGTCCACTTCGAGATGCCGCTGCCCGCGGCGGGAACGGATTCCGAGCCGGGGCCGGGACCCGACCGGGAGCCGGCCGCGGTCAGGTGACCCGCCGCTCCTCCAGGGGCGCCGCTCTGAGCACGTCCTCCTCCACCCGGGGCAGGTGCGGGGTGTGGTTGACCAGGCGGGCGGAGTTGCCCACGACCGCGATGCTGCTGGTGTTGTGCAGCAGCGCCGCGAGCACCGGGTTCATCGAGCCGCCCGCGCCCGCGACCAGCCCGAGCAGGTTGACACCGATGGCGAGCCCGTAGTTCTGCCGAACGACGCGCAGGGTGTGGCGGCTGAGCTCGACCACGGCCGCGACCTGGCGCAGATCGTTGCCCGCCAGCGCGATGTCCGCGGTCTCCAGGGCCACATGGGACGAATGCTCGCCCATCGTGATGCCGACGTCGGCGAGCGCCAGGGCCGGGGCGTCGTTCGTACCGTCGCCCACCATCGCCACGGTGTGGCCTTCGGCCTGGAGGTCACGGATCAGCTGGAGCTTGGCCTCCGGCAGGGCGTGGGCGTGCACTTCGGTGATGCCGAGGGCGTCCGCCACGACCTGTGCGGTCTCCGGGGCGTCACCGGTGAGCAGGACCAGCCGCGAGACACCCAGGTCACGCAGCTGCCGGACGACGATGTCGGCGCCCGCCCGAACGGCGTCGGAGACCCCGAGCAGGCCGATGAACTCCTCGTCCTGCGCCAGGCAGATGACGGTCTCGCCGCCCCGGCGCAGGTGGTCGGTCCAGTTCCGGGCGTCCTCGGTGAGCTCGATGCCGTGACGGCGCAGCAGGGCGGGGCTGCCCACCAGGAGCCGGGTGCCGTCGAGTTCGGCGCGCATGCCCATGCCGAGGACGACCTCGCAGGCCTGGTGGAGCGGGACGTGCAGGTGCTGCTCTTCCGTGTGGGTGACGATGGCCTGCGCGAGGGGGTGGCGGGCGTGGAGCTCGCCGGAGGCGGCCAGGCTGAGCACCTCGTCGGCGCCGAAGCGCTCGTTGAGGGTGACGACGCTGGTGACCAGGGGGCGGCCGAAGGTCAGCGTGCCCGTCTTGTCGAAGACCACGGCCGTGACCCGGCCGATGCCCTCGAGGTGGGTACCGCCTTTGATGAGGGTGCCACGGCGGGCACCGTTGCCGATGGCCGCGCTGATGGCGGTCGGGGTGGCCAGACCCGCCGCGCAGGGGCAGGCGATCAGCAGCATCGTCATCGCCCGGCGGGCGTCGCGGGTGACCACGTACGTCAGGGCGGCCAGCGCGAAGGACACGGGGACGAAACGCTGGGTGAAGCGGGTGGCGACGGTCTGGATCGGCGCCCGGTCGGTCTGGGCCTCCTCGACCCGGGTGATGATCCGGCCGACGGTGGTGTTCCGGCCCACGGAGTCGGCACGTACGGTCAGGGAGCCGGAGGTGACGATGGTACCGGCGTAGACGTGCGAGCCCGCCCGGGCGTAGACCGGCAGGGCCTCGCCCGTGACCGCGGCCTGGTCGACCAGGGCCTCGCCACCGGCCACGTGCCCGTCGACGGGGATGCGGTGGTGCTCGTACACGGCGACGACATCGCCGGGCGTCAGTTCCTCCAGCGGGACCTCGACCTCCACGCCCTCCTCCCGGACCAGCCAGACCCGCTCCTCGCCGATGGTGAGCAGGTCCTCGATGGCGCGGCGGGTGCGGCGCAGGGTGAGGGTCTGGAGGAACTCGCCGATGTTGAGCAGCCACAGCACCGTGAGGGCCACCACGTTCTCCCGCAGGACCAGGGAGATGACGGTCGCGGCGGTGACCAGGGTGTCGGTTCCGGGATGGCCGCGCCCGCGCAGCGTACGCAGGGCCCCGCGGAAGAACGGCAGACCGGTGAAGACGGTGACCACACCGAGGAATCCGGAGGAGCCGATGCCGATGCGGGGCAGGGCCAGCAGACGGCGCACGGCCACGAACGCGAGGACCGCCCCGCCGACCACGAGCCGGGCGATCTCACCGGTGGAGGAGTCCGGAGCCGAGCGGGTGGCCTTGGCCGGGGCCGATGCGGGTGGCGCTTTCTCCAGGGCGCGGACCAGCGCGTCCACGTCCAGGTCGTCGGGTTCCATCCAGATCACGACGCTGCCGGTGCGCGGGAAGATCCTCAGGGCGCGGAAGCCGCCGAGGTGGGTCAGGCGGTCGTCGACGAGTCCGGCGCAGCCGGGACGGTCGCGCAACCAGGGGACGGTCAGCCGGGCCCGCCCGATGGCGACCGAGCGGACGAGTACCGCTGACATGATCAGTGCTCGTGGCCGTGATGGTCGTGGTCGACCTTGACGGCCGAGGGCGGCGGGACCTCCTCGCCCAGCGAGGTACGGGCCTCCGCGAGCATGTCCCCGGCCTTGAGCCGGGCCTCCTCGGCGGCCGAGGACAGCCACCGGCTCGCCACGATGCCGCTTGCGAGGCCGCTCACCAGCGCCTTGCGCGCGGCGGGCTGCGCATCGGGCAGCTTCTTGATGATCAACGCGCCCACCGCTCCGCACACCGCGTAGTGGGCCAGCTTGACGGCGGTCGCGCCGACGATGGCGAGGGGATGCATGAATGCCTCCTTCCGCACGCACCGTGCCGGATGCGACGGAACCTCTTCTCCAGTCTGGACCCGCGGCGCCCCCGGGGTCGAACCGTGCCGCGGTCAGACGGGAGCCACAGGCCGACGCTCGGGAAGGTGCACGGCCCGGGTAGCGCGCGCAGCGCGCCGGGAGCCCACGATCCGACAGCCGAGGTAGATCAGGAACGCGAGGGTCGTCACGTACGGGCTGATGGGAATGCTGCTGCCGAGGGCCAGCAGGATGCCACCCACCATGGCGACCAGCGCGATGACGACGCTCAGTACGGGAAGCAGCACCGGGGACGCGGTGACCCGCGCGGCGGCGGCCGCCGGGGTGACCAGCAGGGCCAGCACCAGCAGGGCTCCCACGATCTGCACGCACAGCGCCACCGCCAGCCCGAGGACCAGCATGAACGCCAACGACAGGGCCCGGACGGGCACCCCGCGCGCCTCGGCCACGTCCGGATCGGCGCTGGCGAAGGTCAGCGGCCGCCAGACCACCGCCAGGGCCGCCAGCACGACGACGGACGTGCCGACCAGCCAGGCCATCTGCGGGGTGTCGACGGCGACGATCTGCCCGGTCAGGAGGCCGAACTTGTTCGCCGCCCGGCCCTTGTAGAGGGCCAGGCACAGCACACCCAGCCCCAGGCCGAACGGCATGATGATCCCGATCACGGAATTGCGGTCGCGGGCGCGAACCCCGAGCAGACCGATCGCGGCCGCCGCCAGCAGGGAGCCGACGATCGACCCGGCGACGATGTTGACACCGGCCAGCAGCGCCGCCGCCCCGCCGGCGAACGACAGCTCGCTGATGCCGTGCACCGCGAAGGGCATGTCCCGCATGATCACGAAGACCCCGGCCAGCCCTCCCACGAAGCCCACCAGGGCACCGGCCAGCAGCGAATTGTGGACCAGGGCCAGCAGGTCTCCGTAGTTGTCGAAGTTGAAGATCTGCTGCCAGATGCCGGGATCGTTGCCGTCGGCAGCGGCCCGGAGGGGCAGCGCGCTCACGGCTGCCCGCCCCCGTCCGGCCGGGCGGTGTGGTGGGCGGGGGCCGCATCGGGTGCCCCCACGACCACGAGGCGGCCCCGCACACGCACGACGTCCACCTGGGTCCCGTACAGCCGCGACAGGACGCCCGTGGTCATCACCTCCTCCGGCGGGCCGATCCGGAACCCGCCGGCGGCCAGGTAGAGCACCCGGTCCGCCGCTCCCAGGACCGGATTGATCTCGTGGGTCACGAAGACCACGGTCGTGCCCGCGGCCCGGCGCCGCCGGTCCACGAGGTCGGTGACCGTGCGCTGGTGCTGCAGGTCGAGGGAGAGAAGCGGCTCGTCGCACAGCAGGATCCGCGGATCCGTGGCCAGCGCCTGCGCGATCCGCACCCGCTGCTGCTCGCCGCCCGACAGCCGTCCGACCGGGGTCGCGGCGTAGGGCAGCGCCCCGACGGCATCGAGGAGCTCGTCCACCCGGCGGCGGGCCGGTCCCGGGGCGAGCGACAGCCCCCAGCGGTGCCCGTCCAGGCCGAGCCGTACGAGGTCCCGCGCACGCAGCAGGGTGTGGGCGGGCAGTGCCTTCTGCTGGGGGACGTAGCCGATGAGCCCGCCGGCGCGGTGCGGCGGGCTCCCCAGGACCGACACCGATCCAGCGGTGAGCGGCTGCCGGCCCAGCAGCACGCGCAGCAGGCTGGTCTTGCCCGATCCGTTCGGGCCCAGCACGGCCAGGAACTCACCCGGGCGCACGTCGAGGTCCAGGTCCCGCCACAGGACACGGTCGCCGTACGCCAGCGTGGCGCCGCGCACGCTGATCACCGGCTGGGCGCCGCCTGCGCGGTCCGTGATCGCCGGGGAGGGCTGTGACACGACGGAGTCGGTGCGTTCCATCACCGTTCCAGGGCTTGATCGAGGGCGGTGATGTTGTCCGACATCCAGCCGGTGTAGTCCTTGCCCTCCGGAAGGGTCTCCGTCACCGGCACCACGGGTACCCCGCTGTCCTCGGCGGCCTCCTTGACCTTCTCCGTCTGGGGTCCGCTGGTCTGCGCGTTGTAGACCAGCGCCTCGACCTGGTGCCGGGGGAACAGATCCAGCGTCTCGCGCAGCACCCTGGGCGGGACCTCGTCGCCTTCCTCGATGGCTTCGCTGAAGGCCGCAGGCGTCTTGTTCACCAGGCCGCAGGCCTCGGTCAGGTAGAGCGGGACGGGCTCGGTGACCGCCACGGGGGTGCCGGCGTGGCGAGCCTCGATCCGGTCCGCCCGCGCCTCGAGCTGCGCCAGCCTGCCCTTGAAGGTCTCCGCGTTCTTCCGGAAGACGCCGGCTTCGGCCGGTGACACCTTGCCGAGCGCCTGGGCGATCTGGTCCGCGAGGCGGCCCATCGTCGGCAGGTCGTACCAGACGTGCTCGTTGAACTCCCCTGCGTCGTCGGGCGCCTTGCCCGAGACCTGGACTGCGTTGATCACCTCGGCCGAGGAGTTGTCCGAGCTGCGCAGCATGCGGCCGACGAACTCGTCGTAGCCGCCGCCGTTCTCGATGACCACCTTGGCGCGGGAGAGGGCCAGCTGGTTGCGTGGGCCGGCCTCGTAGGAGTGCGGGTCCTGTGCCGGATCGCTGATGATCGACACGACGCCGACACGCCCGCCACCGATCTGCCGGACGACGTCGCCGTACACGTTCGTCGAAGCGACGACCGGAATCGGTGCGGGCGTCGCGGATGAGGGTCCGCCCCACGTGCAAACCAACGCCAGCGACAGCCCGAGAACCACCGTCGGCGCGCGGGGCGACGCGCCATGACGCATACCGTCCTCCCTGTGCGAGGGAAGCGAAATGGCAATCACTTGGATTATCCCCCTGCGCCGCGGAGGTCTCCAGCGGACCGGCTGACGCCTCCGGGCGGTGCGCCCGGGTGCCGTCAGCGGCCGGCGTAGGGCAGCAGGGCCATCTCGCGGGCGTTCTTGATGGCGGTGGCGAGGGCCCGCTGCTGCTGGGCCGTGACGCGGGTGACGCGGCGGCTGCGGATCTTCCCGCGGTCGGAGATGTACTTCCGGAGGAGGTCGGTGTCCTTGTAGTCGATGTAGGTGATCCCGGCCGCGTCGAGCGGGTTGGGCCGGGGCTTGACGGGCTTGCGGATGTCGTGGCGTCGGGCCATGTCGGTATCTCCTTGCAGGAAGCTTCGGTCACGGTCGTGCCGGACCGTGACCGGGTCGTACAGGGTGGGTGTCAGGCGGCGTCGAGGAGGGAGTCGAAGGCGGCGGGCAGGTGTTTCCATGCCTCACGCCCCGCCGTGTACTCCGCGTCCGTCAGGAGGCAGGAGTCGAGGAGTCGTTCCAGCCCGTCGCGGTCGAGGCCGGGCGAGGTGAAGACGAGGTGCTGGCAGCAGTCGCCGTGGTCGGGGTGCCAGTCGAGCGCGGCTGCCGCACGGCGCATGGGCGGGACCATGTCCCAGGCCGCGTCCGGCAGCGACGCCAGCCACGGCCCGGCGCTCTCCACACACAGCGCACCGCCGGCCGCGTCCCAGGCGAGCAGCGTGTCCGGGCGGTCGGCGAGCCAGAACCGGCCCCGGCTGCGCGCGGCGGCACAGCACAGGTCCTCCAGCGCCTGGTAGAGGCGCTCGGGATGGAACGGCCTGCGGCGGTGCCACACGAGCGTGGTGACGCCGGCCTCGTCGGCGTCATGGGGCAGGAGGGCACACGCGGGGTGCTGGGCGGCTGCGGCGGCCTCGACGTCGAAGCCGGCGAACGCGGCCCGGGCGAGTTCGACGGAACCGGCCGGCACCCGCTGGGCGGTGGGATGGAGCTGAGCGAGGAGCGCGCGGTCTTCATCATCGGCCTCGTCGCTGTCGACGAGGGCGAGGACCGGCGCGTACTCCAGCTGACGAGCCCAGGTGTCCCCGATGGTCCGCTGGTCGGTGGGGGCCGCCGCGAGGCCTGCCTCGGCCAGGTCGTCGCCGTTGCCGAGACAGGGCAGGACGAGTGCGGGGTCCACGGCGGTGATCACGTTCGTCAGGACGAGCCGGTCCCCTCCGTGCCCGGCGATGACCTCGGCCATGGCCTTCGGCTCGACCGAGTCCCACAGCTCGACCACGGCGAGCCGGGTCAGGCCGCTGTCCGCCATGCGCTCCAGTTCCGGCACCAGGTCCTCGCGCAGTGCGCAGCACGCGCAGTCGTTGACCAGCGGTGTGTCACCGGTGGAGAGGGTGCCGGAGGCGTCGCGGATCACGCGGAGCACGGTGCCGTCGGGTGCCCCGGCCAGATCGTGGTGCAGCGCCACGCTTCCTTGCACGGACTGCAGAAGGCGTTCGACGACCTCCTTGCGCGCCTCGGTGTGCATCCCGGCGACGATCACGACGGGGAGCTGGTGGTCGCGCTCCATCAGCGGGTTCCGTAGCGGCGCTGGAACTTCTCGACGCGGCCGGCGGTGTCGAGGACGCGGGCGGTGCCCGTGTAGAAGGGGTGGCTCGCGGAGGAGATCTCCACGTCGACCACCGGGTAGGTGTTGCCGTCCTCCCAGTCGACGGTCTTGTCACTGGTCATCGTGGAACGGGTCAGGAAAGCGGTGCCGGAGGCGGTGTCGCGGAAGACGACGGGCCCGTAGGCGGGGTGGATGCCGGGCTTCACGGCAGGAACCTTTCGACGGTGGGGCGGGGTTGCCGGGGGTCAGCGCTCTTCGCGGAAGTCGACGTGGCGGCCGACGACGGGGTCGTACTTGCGCAACACCAGCCGATCGGGATCGTTGCGGCGGTTCTTGCGGGTGACGTAGGTGAACCCAGTGCCCGCGGTGGAGCGGAGCTTGATGACCGGGCGGATCTCATTGCGTGCCATGACGCTACTATATGGGAATGGTTTCCATTACCAACAAGCCCCCATCGAGGAAGGAGCAGGATCCATGTCCGCCCACTGCCAACTGACCGGCGCCAAGCCGGGATTCGGCAACAACATTTCCCACTCGCACCGGCGCACCTCGCGCCGCTTCGATCCGAACATCCAGCGCAAGCGCTACTGGCTGCCCAGCGAGGGGCGCCACGTCCGCCTGACGCTGAGCGCCAAGGCGATCAAGACGGTGGACTCGATCGGCATCGAGGCCGCCGTGACCCGTATCCGCGCCCGGGGAGGCAAGGTCTGATGGCGAAGAAGAGCAAGATCGCGCAGAACGAGAAGCGCAAGGAGACCGTCGAGCGGTACGCCGCCCGACGGGCCGAGCTCAAGGAGGTCATCCGCCGCCCGTCCTCTACCGCGGCCGAGCGGGAGGCGGCCCTCACGGAGCTGCGTCGACAGCCGCGCAACGCCAGTGCCACGCGCGTCCGCAACCGCGACAGCGTGGACGGCCGCCCCCGCGGCTATCTGCGCAAGTTCGGGCTCTCCCGCGTACGGGCCCGACAGCAGGCGCACGCCGGCTTCCTGCCGGGAGTGACCAAGTCCTCCTGGTAGTCGCCATCCACACCCGTACGCGTGCGACACCCCGACACGAGGGCAAGGAGCCCGGCGGGTGCCGCACGCGTACGCGTCGGGCATCGCCCCGTCACCAGTGGAACCGATCCAAGGGCCACGGGAGGTGGAGCGGGCAGGCCGACCCCCCGTGCAGTCGGCAGAACGTCGGCACCCCTGAGACCTGCGGGGCACGGACCGCACCCGAGGGGCCCGCATTTGGTAATGACATCCGTTTTCACGTAGCCTTTCCGGGCAGCCCCTACACCGAGGAGTCCCACCATGGCCGTCCCCAAGCGGAAGATGTCCCGCAGCAACACCCGCCACCGCCGCGCCCAGTGGAAGGCCACCACCCCGCAGCTGGTGCCCATCACCGTCGACGGCTCCGTCTACCAGGTACCGCAGCGCCTTGTGAAGGCCTACGAGCGCGGCCTCATCCACCCCGAAGGCTGATCCCGTGGCCCCGTTCGACCGCCTGCCGGTGACGGTTCTGTCCGGTTTCCTCGGCGCGGGAAAGACCACCCTGCTCAACCACGTGCTCAGCAACCGCGAGGGCCTCCGGGTCGCGGTGATCGTGAACGACATGAGCGAGGTCAACATCGACGCCGCGCTCGTGCGCGGTGGCGAGGCGGCGCTCTCGCGCACCGAGGAGCGGCTGGTCGAGATGACCAACGGGTGCATCTGCTGCACCCTGCGCGACGACCTGCTGGAGGAGGTCGACCGGCTCGCCCGCGAAGGCCGCTTCGACTACCTGCTCATCGAGTCCAGCGGCATCTCCGAGCCCATGCCGGTCGCCGCCACCTTCTCCTTCCCCCGGGACGACGGCGCCACCCTCGGCGACCTGGCCCGACTCGACACCATGGTCACCGTCGTCGACGCCTCGGACTTCCTGCGGGAACTCGCCGGCGGGGACGAACTCGCAGCACGCGGCCTCGACCAGTACGAGGACGACGAGCGGACCGTCAGCGATCTCCTCATGGACCAGGTCGAATTCGCGGACGTCATCGTCCTCAACAAGCTCGACCTGGTCGGGCCGGGCGACGCCGCACGGCTGCGCGCCACCCTCGCCCGGCTCAATCCCGAGGCCCGGATCGTGCCCGCCGTACGCGGCCACGTCGCACTCGAACAGGTCCTGGGCACCGGACTGTTCGACGTGGAGCGCGCCCAGCAGGCCCCGGGCTGGGTCAAGGAGCTCAACGGGGACCACGTCCCCGAAACCGAGGAGTACGGCATCTCCTCGCTGGTGTTCCGCGCCGATGCGGCCTTCCACCCCGGCAGGCTCTGGACGTTCGTCACCAAGGGCCTCGACAGCGGCACCTTCGGCAGGATCCTGCGCTCCAAGGGGTTCTTCTGGCTCGCCAGCCGCCCCCGGGTGACCGGCCTGTGGTCCCAGGCCGGCGCGGTGGCCCGCTTCGAGCCCTCGGGGGCCCGCGGCCCGGACACCACCCAGGGCCAGGAGCTGGTCTTCATCGGCATCGGGCTGCGCACCGAGGCGCTCCGGGCGGCGCTCGAGGCCTGCCTGCTCACGCCTGACGAGCCGGTCCCGGCCGAGGACGAGTTCCCGGCGTGGGAGACGTACGGCATCGACGACGCCTGCGAGCACGAGCCCGCCGCCACACCTGTGACGGCGGCGGCCTGAGACTCGGGCTGGGCGGTGGTCGCAGCCACGGCACCGCCCAGCCCGGCCCCACCGGGGGCCACCGAACCAGAACCCGACTTCTTCCCGGTCGCCGCAAGGCCCTGCGGGTCAGACAGCTGCCGCCCCACGGCTGCCCGACACCTGCCCGGTACGCAACAGAGCGTGATGACATGAGGGAGACGGGCAAGCGCCCGGAAGGCCGCCCACGCCGCTGACCGCCGGCACCCTCCAGGCGATCCGCGAGCGGGTCGGCAAGCGTGATGTGTCCGCGTACCCGGAGAAGGCCGCGCGGCGACAAACCGAGCGGGACAATCTGGACGAGCTGATCGCCGACTTCGACAGGGCCCACGGCCCTGCCGACCCGGGTGCGGTGGCAGCCAAGCGGGCGAAGCCCACCGGCGGCGCCTCCGCCGATGCCGGGGCAGCCGCGTGGGCGGCTCGCTCATCCCGGACAGCGAGGGCCCGGCCAGGGCCGCGCAGCACGACCGGGAGGGCCGGCGCACCATCGTCAACGCCTCGGCGGAGAGGTACGGGCTTGAGGCCGCCTTCCGGGTAGGAGCTCCGGCCGGGTCGGGCGGGCTGTGCTCAGTCGGACCGGGCGGGGGCTCGTAGTTCGACCCTGTACCCGCCTTGCGGGGTGGGTTCGGCGGTGAGGGTGCCGTGGAGCAGTTCGGCGCGCTCTTTCAGGCCGATGAGGCCGTGGCAGGCGCTGGGCAGGGCGACGGACGGGCGGGTGGGGGTGGTGTTGGTGACGGTGACGCCGAAGTGGTGCGCGTCGTGCCACAGGCGCACCTCGGAGCGGGCGCCGGGGGCGTGCTTGCGCACATTGGTGAGGGCTTCCTGGACCGTGCGGTAGACGGTGCGCTGGGCGGTGGTGCTGATGCCGACCGGAAGCTCTCCGGTCAGGGTGGTCTCGATGCCGCTGTTGGCGATGAGCTGCTGGAGGTCGGCGAGGGTGGGCTGGGGGGCGAGGGTCTCCTTGCCGCCGGAGGCCCGGAGCAGGGTGACCATGTGACGGAGCTCGTCGAGGGTGTCCACGCTCAGGGTGCGGATGGTGCGGGCGGCCTCGCGGGCGTCGGGGTCCTTGGCGGCGACCTGGAGGGCTCCGGCCTGTACGGCGATGAGGCTGACCTGGTGGGAGACGACGTCGTGCATCTCGCGGGCCAGCTGGGCCCGCTCGCGGGCGAGGACGGTCTCGGCGTGCAGGGCGCGCTCGTGTTCCCGGGCCTCCTCGACCTCGACGAGTTGGCGCGCCACGTCGCGTCTGGCCTGGACGAGTTGGCCGAACAGCACGGGCGCGAGGGCCGTGGCCAGCGTGTAGACGAACTGGACGAGCGTCCAGGTCCGGTCCTCGGCGAACGCGTCGGACAGCGGCCAGGTGAGGGTGCCTGCCGCCGCGTTCAGCAGGGCGCAGCCGGCCAGCAGCGGGCGGTTGCGGGTGGACGCGGCCAGTGTGTACAGGGCGGTGATCGGCGGGACCGCCACGTCCATGAACAGGGTCATGGGCAGGGTCAGCAGGAAGACGGTCAGTGGAAGGCGCCTGCGCAGGAGCAGCGCTGCGCTGCCGAGGGCGACGCAGGACCACGCGAGGGGGGTGCCTTCGTCGTGGAGGTTGATCCAGGCGTCGAGCACGGCGAGCGCGACGAGGCCCGTGTCGACCGCCCACGCCGGGACCCGCCGCCACAGCGCCCGGCCCGTGCTCATCGTCCGCTATCCCGTGCCGTGCCGTCGCCGCGCTCGCTGAGCAGTCCGGCTCGCTCGGCGAGCAGCGCCGCCTGGACACGGCTGGAGACCCGCAGCTTGGTCAGGATCGAGCTGACGTGGTCCTTGACGGTGCCCGCGCTCAGATGGATACGGGCGCCGATGTCGGCGTTGGACAGTCCTTCCGCGATCAGGACGAGGACGTCACGCTCCCGGTCGCTGAGCAGGCCGACGCGTGCCACGTCCGCGTCCTGGGGTCCCCCCGCCCCCGGGTGACCGCGAAGCAGCGCGCGTGAGGCTTTCGGCGACATCACCACCCCGCCCGCGGCCAGGGTGCGGACCAGCTGGGCGAGCTGTTCGGGCTCGGTGTCCTTGAGCAGGAAGCCGGCGGCCCCCGAGCGCAGTGCGGTGAGGATGTACTCGTCGGTGTCGAAGGTGGTCAGCATGGCCACGTGGGGTGGTGCGGGCAGTTCCTGGATCTGCCGCAGGACGGTCAGACCGTCGACGTCCGGCATGCGGATGTCGAGGAGCACGACGTCCGGCCGCTCGCGGCGGATCACGTCGGCAGCCTGCGCCCCTTCCGCCGTCGCCACGACCTCGATGCCGTCGGACGCGTTCAGGATCATCCGGAAGCCGGACCGCACCAGGGCCTCGTCGTCCACAACCACTACCCGGATCACCGGCGTCCCGCCTCACACTCGTCTGCTCTGTCCTGCTTCTCGGCGACCCGTACATCCCGCCCCTCACCGCAGCGTGCGGTATCTCGTGCAGTGTTCGCCTGCCGCCGACAGTACGTCCGGCAGGGTACGCGGTGGCGCGATCACCGTGGACTGTGGACACTCGGCGGGTCGGCTCCAGCCGGTCGGGGGGGTCCGGCCCATCGGCACGCGGCCGGGCGAGGCTCGGCGGACGGCGCCCGTCGTGCTCCTCCGATGGCATCGGTACGTGGCTCCGCTCCTGTCGGCGAGCCACAGCCGATATCCATGTCGTTCGAGGGTCACCCAGCCATGCGCCGCCCGTTCCTGCGTCGGTCTGTCCGTGTTCTGCGCCGCGGTGCGGCGCGGCCTCATGTGCTGTTCGGGGGGTGCACGGCGCGGTGCCGGCCAGCTCCATGATGGGTTACGCCCATCTGATTGCCCTGCGCGGCGACCGCGCCCACCACGGTGTGCGTGCCGGGGTGCGGCTGCTGCTGTCCGAGTGGCCGCTGGCAGTGGCGACAGCGCCGACGCTGGTCCTGCTGCTCGGCGCGGCCTGGGGCTGGTGGCCCTCGGCGGGCGTCGAGTAGGTGGTCTTCACCGTGAACGTGGTGCTGCTGTTCGCCTGGGGGCTCGTCGCGGCCCGTGCCGCCGGCCTCACCTGGCGATCCGCCGTGCGGATCGGCGTGGTCGACGCTGCTCGGGCTCGTGGTCGTGCTCGTGGTGGCCAACGCCGTCATCACATAGGGCGATACGTCCCGTACCCTGACCGGCCGGGGTGCTGGTCCGCCGGTCGGCGGAGTGGTCCCGGCCGGTCGGCGGGGGTAGCACCGCGGCCTGCCGGATGGCCCGCCTTCTGCCGAGCCGGCGAGGTTGCTCGTATGAGACAGATACAGCCGCCGCAGGGGGCTTCGGCCCCGCAGAAGAGCTCGCCTCCACGACCCGTGACCTCGCCCGCATCCGCCGGAAAGGGCACGGACGGTCCCTCGACGGGACGTCTGGTCGGGGTGGACCTGGCCCGCGCGCTGGCGGTGTTCGGCATGTACATCGTGCACATAGGCCCGCCGCTGTCGGCCACGGACGGCGTCGGTAGGTGGGTCCGGTTCCTGGCCGACGGTCACTCGTCGGTCCTGTTCGCCACCCTCGCCGGGTTCTCGCTGATGCTGATCGCCGGCCGCCGTGAGCCGAGGACCGGCCTCGCCGGCCGCCAGGCGAAGGCGCGGATCGCGATCCGCGCCGTGATCCTGCTGGTGCTCGGCAGCGTGCTGGCGATGGAGTACGGGGACGTCATCATCCTCGGCTTCTACGGCGTCTACTTCCTCCTCGCCCTGCCTCTGCTGCGGCTGTCCGCCAGGACCCTGGCGATCACCGCTGCAGGGCTCGCGCTCGTCACGCCGCAGCTGGCGTTCGTCCTGAAGGTGTGGCTGAGCGGGTCCGTCCTGCAGACCATTGGCGCCTACGACCCGCTCGAGAAGCTCAACGACGTGGGCGTCGTCGATCTGCTGCTCACGGGCCTCTACCCGACGATCACGTGGATGCCGTTCGTGATCGCCGGCATGGCGCTGGCCCGTCTCGACCTGTCGGCCGTCTCCGTCCAGCGGCGCCTTGCCGCGCTCGGCGCCGCTCTCACCGTGGCCGCGTACGGACTGTCCCTGCTGCTGGCGGGCAAGGACGCGGTGTTCGGCGGAACCGGGGGACCGTCCAGCGGCTCCGGGTCGTGGTCCGGCGGTTCCGGTCCGTCCGGCGGCCCCGGGGCGGGGTCGGGTGGCAGCGGGAGCGGCGAGCAGCTCGTGTCGTCGGCCTCGGACCTGCTGGGTGCCGGGCCGCACACCGGCACGACGTTCGACATCCTCGGCAGTGTGGGCGTGGCGATCCTCGTGATCGTGGGCGCGACGATACTCATGGACCGCCTCGCGCGACTGCGCCGTCCGGCGAAGCCGGTCATCGCCGTGGGCACCATGTCCCTGACGGCCTACGTGGGCCACTTCCTCGCACAGTCCGCGTGGCCTGCGTCCGGCGCCGGCACCACGACGTCCTGGGTGCCCGTGCTCCTGTACATCCTCGGGGCGATCGTGTTCGCCGCCATCTGGGCCCGTTTCTTCCGCCGCGGCCCCTTGGAGTACCTCCTGAACGCCGCCACCAAGCCCGCCAAGTACGTCCGCTGACGTCCGTTCGGGGTGGCTCGGGATCCTCTGCGCCACCCGGCCCGGACAACCCGCTTGGCCCGCAAGGGGATTCCCCTTGCGGGCTTCGGCGTACCCAGAATCGGACGGGCGGGCGAAGTACGGTGTCCCCCGCGTCTGCGGTGCCTCCGCCGAGAGGCCGGTGGAGCGCTCTATGGGCTCTTCCGGGTGGACGGGGCTGCCGGCGAGCAGGGCGGAACGGTGGGATGCGGCGGCACCCTGCGGCAGGCCGACGCCTCCACGTCACACAGCCGGGGTGCCCCTCCATACGGCGGGGACATCCCGACTGTGGCCATTTCGTACCGGCCCGCCCTACTGGCGCGAGCGGCCCACGGAGGTCAGGAGCTGGGTAGCCGCAAGCTGTGCGTACAGCTCGTCCTCGGCCACCAGCTCCTCATGGGTGCCGATCGCGCGGACCGTGCCGGCGTCCATGACAACGATGCGGTCGGCGTCCGTCACCGTCGACAGGCGGTGCGCCACCACCAGGACGGTGGTCTCGCGTGCCGTCTCGGCGATGACGTCCCGCAGCGCCAGCTCGTTGACCGCGTCGAGCTGCGAGGTCGCCTCGTCCAGGAGCAGCAGCCGGGGCCTGCGCAGCAGCGCGCGGGCGATCGCGACGCGCTGGCGCTCCCCGCCGGACAGCTTCGAGCCGCGGTGTCCGACCAGGGTGTCCAGGCCGTGCGGGAGACGCTCGACGAGGGCGTCGAGCCTGATCCGTGCGAGGACGGCGCGGATGTCGTCGTCCGTCGCGCCGGGCGCGCTGAAGACCAGGTTCTCCCGCAGCGTTCCGGCCAGCACCGGCGCGTCCTGCTCGACGTACCCGATGACGGATCGCAGTTCGGACAGCGGCCACTGCCGGATGTCCTGGCCGTCGACCAGGATCCGCCCGCCGGTCGTCTCGTAGAACCGCTCGATGAGCGAGAAGACCGTCGACTTGCCCGCGCCCGAAGGCCCGACGAAGGCGGTCATCCCGGCGCCCGGCACCTCGAAGTCCACCCGCTGGTGGATGTCGGGCAGTCCGGGCCCGTAGCGGAAGGACACGTCCTCGAAGCGGACCGACGCCGGCCGCCGTACGGCCGCAGTCCCCTCGGCCCGCACCGGCTGGTGCGTGGCCGACGGCTCCGCCGCCAGTCGGTCCACCTCTTTGATCCGGGAGATCGCGGCGGCGCCCTCCTGGTACGCGGAGGCGGCCTCGACCAGCTTGTACACCGGCTCCATCAGATAGAACAGGTACAGCAGGAAGGCGATGAGCGTGGAGACCGGGATGTCCCCGGACGCCACCCGCGCCCCGCCGACGGCGAGCACCGCGAGGAACGCCAGCTCGACGGCGAGGTTGTCCGCCGTTCCCAGCAGCGCCTCCCACTTCGCGCCGCGCACGCCGTGGCGCCACGCCCGCCGGGCCGAAGCCTCGACGCGGGCGGTCTCCCGCTCCTCCGCGCCGGACGCCTTCACCGTGCGGAATGCGCCGAAGACCCGCTCCAGGCCGGTGGACATCTCCCCCACCGCGGCCTGGGAGCGCTCGGCCGCCTGTCCGATCTTCGGCATCACCAGCGCGGCGCCCGCCCCGACGACCACGACCACGACGAGGGCGACGCCGAGCAGGACGGCATCCAGGAAGGCCATCACCACGACCGCCGCGATCAGCGTCAGCATCCCGGTCGCGGCGTTGACCACCGCCTGCGTGCTGACGGCCCGCAGCAGCGTGGTGTCGGAGGTCACCCGCGACATCAGATCGCCCGGCTGCATCCGGTCCACCGCCGTCAGCCGCAGCCGCAGCAGCCGGCCGATCAGGCTGCGGCGCGCGGCCAGGACCACCGACTCCGCCGTCCGCTCCAGCACATAGGCGCCGAACGCCTCGGCCACCGTGCTCAGCAGCACCAGCACGGTCAGCGCCAGCAGGACGGTGGCGATCGTGCCACCGGACGACAGCCGGTCGACCAGCGCCTTCGTGGCCAGTGGCTGGAGCAGCCCTCCGGCGGCCCCGGCCAGCGCCAGCAGCAGACCGAGTACGACGGTCCACCGGTGCGGGCGGACATACCCGTACAGCGCCTTGAGCGTCTCGCGGACGCGCAGGAACTCGGCACCCGTCGCCTCCGGGGCGGATGCGGTGTTCACAAGATTCCTTTCCTATTCCTATGTGGTCTGCCGCGCACCTTGTCAGCGGCGGACAGCATCAGCCCGCACGGGGCCTCCGGGCTCGGCTCAGGGGGCCAGTTCGACGGCCGTCGCGGCAAGCATGTGCACAACGGCATCGCGGAGTTCTGGGCGGACGGCGGCCAGGCCGAGGCCGCTCGCCACCAGCGCCATGCCGAGAAACTCCCAGAGCGCGCTCCTGGGCGGCTGGCGACGACCCGCTGCTTCGGACGGGGGCCGGGGGCCGTATCGGGCTCCTGCTCATGCGCACGCTGTGTCATGCCACCAGCCTGGAGGCCCGGCGTTCCGTCGGGCATCCGGCGATCGTCGGGTGTCCCCCCGCCAAGTGGCTGGAGCCGCCTGCACACAGGGTGACCGGAGCAACGAAAGCCGGCGAAGGAGCCGGCGGGGCCAGCGGTGCGATTCCGCAGCAGAAAGCCGCCCTCCGACCGAGGTCGAGGGGCGGCCTTCTGTTACTGATCGCGCGTCAGCTCAAGCATCAGACGTGCGTCCGCTCCGGAGTCGGGGTCAGGACGGGTCGCCGTACTGGAGACCACGCCCGTTCGTGCCGACGTACACGCGACCGAAGGTGTCGGGGTCGCCGGTGATGACGCCGACGCCGCCGATGCTGCCCCACTGGTGGGCGTCGTCGTTGACGCGGAGCCAGGTGGCGCCCTTGTCGGTGGAGCGGAAGACGCCGGTGACGTCCTTGACGGTGCCGATCATGTACAGGGCCTGGTAGGAGGCGCCGGGTGCCGCCTTGCCGAAGCCGAGGGCGGAGGCGGACTTCACCGTGGTGAGCGGGGTGAAGGTGCGGCCTCCGTCAGTCGAGTGCAGCAGCCCCTGACCACCGCCGGCGATCCACAGGTCCCCCGCGACGCCGGGCACGGCCGTGAGCCGGCCATCGGCGGGAAGGCCGGTGGCACGGGCGGTGAAGGTCGCTCCGCCGTCGGTGCTGGCGTGGAGCGTGCCGCCGGACAGGGAGTAGAACGTCCGGGCCGAGGAGCGGTCGGCGACGACGGCGGCGTCGGTGCCCAGGCCACCGACCCTCGACCAGCTCGTCCCCTTGTCGGTCGAGCGGTACGGGGCCTGGCCGGCCTGGGTCCAGACGATGGTCGAGCCGTCCGCCGAGAGCGCGACGCGCCCGTCCTGGGCACCGGCCACCGGCTCCGCCTTGAAGCCGTTCCAGCTGATGCCGCCGTCGGTGGAGTAGGCACCGTCCTGCGCGCCGCCACGGCCGACACGGACCATGACCGAGGGGTTGGACTGGGCGAAGTCGATGTCGGTGCTGTTGGTCATCATCGGGTTGCTCAGCCGCCCGGACGGCACCTTGGTCAGGTCGTCGTGGCGGAAACCGCCTTGGTCGCCCATGGCTGTGATGACGGTGGCACCGCCGGGCGGGGCGATCGCGTCCATCAGCGCGGTCTCCTCCAGGCCACGCGCCCCCACGGCCCAGTGGCTGGTGCCGCCGTTGTCGGTGGCGTCGGCGTCCTTGCTGCGCCAGATGCCGTTGCCGGTGCCGTACAGCACGTGCCCGGAGTCGAAGGGGTCGATGGCCAGGGCGGTCATCCAGTGCCCGGTGTGGGTGCCGATGTACGGAGCGGCCGAGGCGTTCCGTACCGACTTGTCCGCCAGCGCCTTCCAGGTCGTGCCGCCGTCGGTGGTGCGGTAGATCTCGTCCTCGGGCCACCAGCGGTCGAGCGTGGTGACCATCACCGTGGACGGCTTGTTCGGATCGACGGCCAGGCCGGAGAACCCGTAGCCGCCCTGCGAGGGGGAGATGTTCTTCCACGTCCCGCCCTGCGGCGTGTACTTCCGCACCGAGCCCGCCGTCACGCCGTTGGGCCCGAGGGCGTTGGTGTACGTCACGTACAGCGAGCCGTCACCGGAGACCACCCCGTGCTGCGGCATCTGGCCGGTGGGTTGGCCGGGGACGGCCTGCCAGGTGCTGCCACCGTCGGTGGAGCGGTACAGGGAGGTGGACCTGTCGGCGACGCCGACGTAGATCGTCTTGCTGCCGGCCGGACCGTAGGTCACGAAGGAGATGCCCGCGCCGCTGCCCGCCCCGTCCTTGACGGGGAACGTGGAGACCTGCCGCCAGGTCGCCCCGTGGTCCGTGCTGCGCCACAGGCCGTTCTTGCGGGTGCCGAGCAGCAGGGTGCGGTGATCCGAGGGGTCGATCACGAGCCGCTCGCCCGCCCCGCGGCCGTCCTCGTTGCCGCCCAGCTTGAACGGCAGATCAGTGCGCTCGAAGGTGCGGCCCCGGTCGGTGGAGCGCAGGATCGCGCCGTTGCCGGCCCATTCGTTGGTATAGGTGCCCGCCGCGAGGTAGAGGCGGTTCGGCTCCACGGGATCGGTGGCCACCGCGTCGATGCCGAGCAGGTTCCAGTCCTTCTCGCCGAGCCAGTCGGTCAGCGGGATCCACTGCTCGGCACCGGTGTCCCACCGGTAGGCGCCGCCCATGTCGGTACGCGCGTACAGCAGCCCCTTCTCCCGCGGGTTGAACACCAGCCCCGTGACGTAACCGCCGCCGACCACCTGGGCGTTCCGCCATGTGTACGGGCCGGCCGCCGCTGACGGGGCAGCGGCCACCTTCACCAGCTTCCACTGCTGGTTGGTGCTGCCATGGCCGCGATACTGGATGACTGCCGCGCCGTCGGCCGTGGAGCCTCCGGAGACGTCCAGGACCTGGCCGCTCCTGCGGGAGGTGAAGGTGACGGCGTCGGAACCGCTCACCGTGTCGATCCGCCACTCCTGGGAGGCGGAGGAGCTGTCGGTCTGCTGCTCGGCGGCAGCCGCCTGTGCGGTCGAGTCGCCGGCTATACCGAGTACTTTGCCGCTGTTGCGGTTCACCAGCTCGTAGTAGCCGTCGCCGGTGGACCTCAGCGTCCACTGCTGGTTGGCGGTGTTCTGGTCGGTCCACTGCTGGATACGCGTGCCGTCGGCGGTGGAGAAGGCGTTGACGTCGAGCGCCTTGCCGCTGCGTACGGAGACCAGCCGGTAGTAGGCATGGCCGTCGACCGTCGCGGCCTGCGAGTCGTCCTGCACGAACAGGAGGTACGGCACGACGATGGCGGGCACACCGAGCAGCAGGGCGGTGGCGGTCCTGCGACGGCGGTGACGTCCGCGACGCCGGCCGTTCGTGGGGTTGTTCATGGGGGTGTTTCTCCTTGTGCAACCGTGGGTCGGGCGGGTCAGCGCCGCAGGGTCAGGACGCCCGGCCGGTACGGCAGCCGGTCGTAGGGGCCACCCGCCTGCGGGGACTTGCCCTGGTAGAGGAACTGCAGGTTGCAGGGGTCGATGGTCATGGTCTGATCGGGGTTGGTGCGGATCAGATCACCGTGGCTGATGTCGTTGGTCCAGGTGGCACCGCTGTTGGCCTTGCCCGCGAAGGGGTTGCTCTCGTCGGCGGCCTGCGGGGTCCACGAGCCGCTCAGGCTGGTGGCCGTGAAGGAGCGGAAGTAGCGCTGCTCGTGCGCACCCCGGGCCTCGACGATCATGAGGTACTGGTTGTGGCCCTGGACCTTGTAGACCTGCGGCGCCTCGAACAGGTTCTTCGCGGTGTCGCTCATGACCGTCGTGTACGACGAGCCGAAGCTGCCGGGGAAGTTCCCGATCGGCATGCTCGCCCGGTAGATCTTGCCGTTGTCGCCGGCGAAGAAGAGGTACATGTTGCGGTCGTCGGCGATCAGGGTCTGGTCGATCGGGCCGGTGCCGGATTCGGTGCGGGGGATGCTGCCGGTGAACAGCGGCTGCGGCGCGGACCAGCCATGGGGGTTGGTGGGGTCGCTCGACGTGCGGTAGCTGAAGGGCGACGCACCCCACTGGTACGCCAGTACCCAGATCTTCTTGGGCGCGAAGTAGAACAGCGTGGGCGCCACCGCGTTCTGGTTCATCCCGGTCTGCCCGGCCGCCGCCATGTCGGGCCAGTTCGTGAAGGGGCTGAAGGCCATCGAGCCGTAGGAGGTTCCCGACGCGCTCGACCCGTAGACCAGGTGCTTGCCGCCCAGCGTCACATGGGTGAAGTCCTTCAGCGCGGCCCACCCGTTCGACGGCTGCGCGAGGGGACCGGTCGAACTCCACCTGTACGTCGACGGAAGAGCACACGTGCCGCCGCCCGTGCTGGACGGGGCTGTCCACTTCTGGTTGCCGACGGGCGCGCAGGTGTGCAGCTGGATCCTGGTGCCGTTCGCGGTGGCCGCGCCGACGGCGTCGAGGCACAGCCCGGACTGGACGCCGGTGATCGTGCCGTCGGTGTTGATGTTCCACTGCTGGTTGGCGCCGCCGTTGCAGTCCCAGATGACCACCGGGGTGCCGTTGGTGGTGCCCTTGCTCTTGGCGTCCATGCACTTGTTCCCGTGGACCTTCAGCTGCTTGGCGGCGGTGTGGGTCCAGCGCTGGCTGGGCTGTCCGCCGCAGTCCCGCAGTTGCGCCTGGGTGCCGTTGGCCGTGGCGGAGCCGGGGATGTCGATACAGCGCCCGGAGGCCGCGCCCTTGATCTCCCCGGTGCTGCCGGCCGGGTTGACCGGAGAGGTACCTGAGCCGGATCTGAACGCACGCGTGACGGCGGTGTACGCGGGCTTGGGCTTGCCGCTGTTGTCGAACAGCAGGGGATGCTCGCCGCTGCGCCAGGAATCGCTGTCACGGACGCCCCACACCGTGATGCCGGTGCACCGTGCCACCGACAGGCAGGCGCTGACCGTGTTCGCGTAGTGGGTGGGTGACGCCTGGGCGATGTCCAGCTCGGTGATCTGTACGTCGACGCCGAGGGCGGCGAAACTGGCCAGGGTGGTCCTGAAGCTCGCCGGCGGGCCGCCCGCCCCGAAGTGGCTCTGGAAGCCGACGCAGTCGATGGGCACGCCACGGGACGTGAAGTCCTTGACCATGCGGTAGACGCCCTGGGTCTTGGCGTCCGACCAGTTCTCGATGTTGTAGTCGTTGTAGCAGAGCTTGGACGAGGGGTCGGCCGCCCGGGCGGTGCGGAACGCCTCCTCGATGAAACCGTTGCCGAGCACCTTCTGGAAGACCGAGTCGCGGAGTTGGCCGCTGCCACCGTCGGCGAAGGCCTCGTTGACCACGTCCCAGGCGTAGATCTTGCCCTTGTAGTGGGTCATCTGCGTCGTGATGTGGTGGTTCATCACGCTGCGCAGCGTGCCCGCGTCCCGGATGGCGCCGACCCAGGAGGGGAGCTGCGAGTGCCAGACCAGGGTGTGTCCGCGCATTCGCTGGCCGTGCGCCGAGGCACGGTTGACGATCCGGTCGGCGGGGCCGAAGTTGAAATTGCCGCGGGACGGTTCGATGGCGTCCCACTTCATCTCGTTCTCCGGGGTGATCATGTTGAACTCCCGGTCCGCGATCGCGGTGTACGTCGGATCGCCGAGCCGGCCGGCGGCTACAGCAGTGCCGAAGTACCTGCCCGACGAGACCGCCTGGGTACCCAGGCCCGCGGCTCCGGCGGAGCTGGGGAGGAGCGTCACAACACCGGCCACCAGCGCCGCGGCCGTCAGGCCTGTCGCCAGTGTCCGGCGACGCCGGCGGAGCCGGTGCAGGCCCTTCATGATTCTCCTCGGGAGTCGGTTGTCATCCCGGGTGCCGTGATCGTGCGCGCGCCGGCCAGGGCGGCCCGATCTGCCGCGGAGTGTCGTGTCATGGGAGTGGCTTTCTTCAGGGGACAGGTCAACGGGGGAAGCCGGGAAACCCGCTACGCCGTCACGTCAAGGCGAGCGGCGGGAAGGCACCCCTGAAAGTGGAGGCTTGAGGACTCGCGGTCTCGTAACGGAAAACCCGCGCCGTCCGGGACGATCGCTCGGTGATGCATCTCGCAGCTGGAAAGCGTTACGCCGGGCCCCGCGATCTGGTCGTCCCCGGGGAATCGGCGCACCGCACCGCTCATCGGCGAAGGAATCCGCTCACGGCGAGGCAGCCGTCGACGCCATGGCATCGGAGCCGGGTTGGGGTGCGGGACCCGGCTCACCGCCGGGTGGAGAGGGCACGGTGCGGGACCGTACCGCGGGATCACCCGCCGTCACTGAGACGGCCGGGTCCCCGCTGATCGAGGAGCGGTCATCGATCCGCGGGCCCGCGCACGGTGAAGGAGGCCTGGCCGGCGAAGGCCTTGGTGCCGTCGGAGCCGTCGAGCCAGATGCCGCCGTCGCGGTGGCGTAGGACAGAACCGGGATAGTTGTGCGCGTGCAGGGTCACCGACCCGGCGACCGCCCCGGGGCGCGGGCAGAAGGTGGCGTCTTCCCGGAACAGTTCGCTGCCGTCGTCGGTGCTCAGCCGGAGCCGCAGGTAATGGTGGCGAAGATACCGGCCGTCCGCGGCACGGAAGGTGACACACCGTGTGTCGGCCAGTCCCCTGACGACCGTGAAGGTGACCCGTTGCCGTGCCCGCGCGCCGCTTGACGCGGAAACCTGGCCGAGCGCCGCGAAGTCGCCGTCGTACGTGACGAACAGGCCGGGCCGGTCCACGGACTCCAGCGACTGCGCGCCCAGCGGAACAGTGCCGGTGACGGCGGTCGGACCCACCGGGGACGGTGTGGCCGGCGGGGTGGTGGGCGACGGGATCGGCGTGGGGGTACCGACCGTGGGAGTACCGCTCGCGGAAGCGGCGACCGTGGGAGCGGCGATAACGCCGGGCACCCGCGGCGCCGGTTCGGGCCAGGCCGCGTAGGTGACGGTCCCGGCGACGAGTATCGCGCCGGTGGCGAGGCTCGCCACCGGATGGGCGGTCACCGCGTGGAGTTTGCCGAGCAGCGAGCCGTGCAGACCGCCTCCCCCCGTCGCCGCGCCGGCGGCGACGTGTGCCGTGGCCAGCCCGGCGGCGCTCGCGGCCGTACCCGACAACAGGCCCTTGGCGGTCAGCGCGGCGACGAGTGCGGCCGGGACGGCCAGCGGCGTGAGGCTGAGGATCAGCAGTTCGGCCGGAACCCGTTCTGTCGTCGTCGCCGTGCAGATCGGGCAGTCGCGGGTGTGCCGCGCGATCCGCTTGCGCCACACGGACGTACGCAGACCGTCCCAGCCGACGACGGCCTCGTTCAGCCCCGGACAGCGCGGGTCCGCCTCCAGCGCGGTGACGATCGTCCGGCTCAGTTCCAGTTGCTCGCGCATGCGCTGCAGGCGTACTCCGGTGTGGGCGACACTGAGCCCCATCGCGTCGGCGATGTCCTGACGGCTCAGCAAGCCGGCGCATTCCTGCCACCACAGCGACAGCAGCACCCGGTGATCCGGGTCGAGCCACCGGCCGGCTTCGACCGCGTGACGGCGTTCGTCCGACATGCGCAGCCGCACGATCGCCGCATCCTCGAGCGCGCCGCCGACGTTCGGTACCTCGAGCGCCTCGTCGATGACCGTGATCCGGTCGTCAAGCGTGCGTCGCCGGTGCCAGTGGGTATTGATCTGGCGGAGTGTGATGGACACCAGCCAGGACCGGAAGCTTTCCGGGGCGCGCAGGGCAGGCAGGTCGCGCACCACGCGCAGCAGGGTCTCCTGAACGACGTCGTCGACGTCGGCATGTCCGCTCAGCGCTCGCCCGACGATGTTGTAGAGCAACGGCAGGTACGCGGCGACCAGCTGCTCGCGCGCGCGATCGTCGCCGGCCTGCGCCGCGACAACCAGCTCCGCGTGATCCGCGTCCATGAGCCCCATTCCCACCTCTTCAGGGGAGCGATCCGCCGAGTACGGCGGCACACCCTAGCCTCGACGAAGGCATACGGCCAAAGCCTGCGCCTCGGGCGGACGGTCTGGCCCATGTCGACATGGAAGGCCCGGTGCCCAGGGGTGCGCGTCCGGTCCCACCCGGCCGACTCGCTGACGGCCCATTCAAGCCGATGATCTCGGAAGGCCACGCGCGGTGGGGCTCCACGCTCCAGGGAACCCCTGACACCACACGCGCCGGACGCCCCACCTGGCGTCACGGAACGTCACTACCGCGAAGCGGATGGGGCAGGGGCAGCCAACAGCACGGCGGTCAGCGCCCCAGCCACTTCGAGGTGCCCCACCGCCACACAGCCGAGGGCTCCCGCCCGGCGGTCGCCCACCACGCATGACGACCCATCAGGAACCGCGTCATTCGTGCGTCAAACGTGCGTCACGTGCGTCACGTGCGTCGAACATGCGTCAAGATATCGCGCCTATCGCACGTAACGCCCATCACGCACACACGCTCATAGAAACAGCAGGTCAGCGGCCCTTTTCGGCGGGCTCAAGGATCGCGACGCACTCGACATGATGGGTCATCGAAATAAGATCTAGACAGGTTACCGATGTGCGTTACGTGCGAAGTGGGCGGTATGTGCAGCACCCTGACGCTTCCTGCCTGTCTCCAAGCGCGCGAGAGGGCCCGGCGAGGGCCGACCAATGACGCGGTCCGCCTCGCCGGGCGGGGCAGTGGTCAGCGCCGGCCGGCTTCGCTGCCGTGGTTGGCGGCCTTCTTGCAGCGGCCTTCTTCTTGCGTGCGCGTTCGGACGTGGCGGTACGAGGTCCCTTCAGGCCATGTGGCCGACGAGGAGGTCGGCGAGCTTGCTCAGGCGCTTGTCCGCGCGGTCCTCGGTGGCGGCCGGGGCGGGCGCCACGCCCTGGTCGCGGTCGAAGTAGGCGCCGTTGTCGACAATCTCGGTGGCCGGGTCGACCAGCCGTACGACGTGGGCCGCGCCCTCGGCGGCGGGGCGCCCTCTCCCGGCTGCCTTCCAGGCGCCGCTTCCGGACCAGTCACGGGCCAAGGGGCGGGTCTCGGCAGCCTGCGCAGAGAGATCAGACGAGTTCGGAGCCCTGGAACGCCCACCGGCCCGCCTTCCGTCGATGCGTGCGAGGGCCAGGCCCAGCCAGCAACCATGCGGCTCCTCGGGCAGAGCGCCGTCACACGTTCTTCATGCCCTGTGCATGGTCCAGGTGTGGTTCCCCGGCCCGTGATCGGCTGAACATCCGCAGCCGCCCTCGAGGAGCAGTCACCCATGTCCAGCCGCCGTACCTTCCTGGCCGGTTCGACCGCCGTGCTCGGTCTGACCGCCGTCACCTTCACCGTCACCGGTGAGCAGGCGGCGGCCTCGGAGGCGGTCCCGGAGACGGGGGACGGCCAGGTCAACAGGCCGCCGAACTTCGTCGTCGTCCTTGCCGACGACCTCGGCTACGGCGAACTGGGCGCCTACGGGCAGAAGCTGATCACCACGCCCCGCCTGGACCGGCTCGCCGCCGAGGGACTGCGCTTCACCGACGCCTACTCGACCGCCGCCGTGTGCGCGCCCTCCCGCTGCTCCCTGCTGACCGGCCTGCACACCGGCCACTCCACCGTGCGGGCCAACCCCTCGTCCGGCGGCCAGGGCTCGCTCACCGCCACCGACACCACCTTCGCCCAGGTGCTCAGGGCCCGCGGCTACCGGACGGCCGTGATCGGCAAGTGGGGCTTCGGACCGGAGACCGCCGGCCAGGAGAGCCATCCGGCCGCCCGCGGGTTCGAGGAGTTCTACGGCTACATCACCCACGGCCACGCCCACGAGTACTACCCCGAGTACCTGTGGCACAACGACGCCAAGGAGCCCATCCCCGCCAACGCCGGTGGCACGAAGGCGGTCTACGCGCCGGACCTGCTGGAGCAGCGTGCCCTGGAGTTCATCGACGCCCACGCCGACGAGCCGTTCCTGCTGCTGCTCACCCCGAACGTGCCGCACGCACCCAGCGACGTACCCGACACCAGCGCGTACGCCGACCGCGGCTGGACGGCCGCGAACAAGGGGCACGCGGCCCAGGTCAGCTGCTTCGACGCGCTGGTCGGCAAGGTGGTCGACCGGCTCCGCGCCCGCGGGCTCGAGCAGGACACCGTCGTCCTCGTCACCAGCGACAACGGCCCCCACGAGGAGGGAGGGGTCAACCCCGACCTGTTCGACGCGAACGGCCCGCTGCGCGGCTACAAGCGCAACCTCTACGAGGGCGGCGTACGGGTCCCGCTCATCGCGTGGGGCCCCGGTCGCGTCAGGCCGGGCACGAGCGGCCGTCCGACCCCGCTGACCGACGTGCTCCCCACCCTGGCCGAGCTCGGCGGCGCCCCCTCCCCCACCGATGTGGACGGCCTGTCCGCCGCTCCCCTGCTCGCCGGCAGCGCCGACTCGGCCCGCCACGGACACGTGTACTGGTTCCGCGACGAGTGGGGCGTCACCAGCCGCGCCAACGCACAGGACAACAAACGTGCCACGTGGCTGGCCGAGGCGGTCCGCCAGGACAACTGGAAGGCCGTCCGCTTCACCCCCGAGCGGGACCACAACCTCCCCGACGACAAGTGGCAGGTGGAGCTGTACGACTTGGCCACCGATCCCGGCGAGACCCGCAACGTCATCGACAAGCACCCGGCCAAGGCCGGCGAACTCGTGGCGCTGATGCGCTCCTCCTGGAAGGACACCTATCCCCGCACACCGTTCGGCACGCGGCTGACCCTGCCCGGACTGGCCGTCCCCGGTGAGGCGTTCACCGTGACCGCCACGCTGGACAACGGCTCCGCACGGCCCTGGACCAACGCCGCGCTCGCCCTGCGCGCCCCCACCGGCTGGGCCGTGACCCCCGCCTCCCCGGCCACGGCGGAACAGCTCGCCGCGGAAGGCACCGCCAACGCCCCGTCCGGGCCGGTCCGCTACCCGGCGACGGGCACCGTCCCGACCCCGCCGGCCGCTCCGGTCCGCGACTCGTACCTTTCCGACCTCACCTGGATCAGCGCCACCAACGGCTGGGGACCGGTGGAGCGCGACACCTCCAACGGCAAGAACGCCGCCGGTGACGGCCCCCTGATCTCCTTCGGCGGTACGACGTACCCCAAGGGCCTGGGCGTCCACGCGCCCAGCGACATCGCCTACCACCTCGGCTCCGCCGCCGTCCGGTTCACTTCTCTCGTCGGCATCGACGACTTCTCCGCCCGACAGAGCAGCGCGGGTGCCACCCGCGCCAAGGTCTACGGCGACGACCGCCTGCTGCTGACCACCCCCACGCTCACCGCGGCCACCGGCCCGGTCCGCGTCGACCTGGACGTCCGAGGGGTACGTGTCCTGCGGCTCGTGGTCGAGGACGCCAACAACCGCACGTCCTTCGACCACACCTGCTGGGCCCTGGCCCACGTCACGGTGGGGTGAACCTTCGCGCGCACAGGCCGGGGAAAGGCCGTTCCGGAACGTCGCTCCCGGAACGGCCTTTCCCGCTTTCGGAGTACCCACCGCCTGGCTCAGCACTCAAGACGGATCTGTCCACGATGCGGCCAAGCCCTTGCTGAGGCCGTCACCTTCGGAGAGTATCCCTATCAATCCGATGGGAAAGGGGGGATTCATGCTGGGCGCCCTGTCCGTACGCCAATCCCACCGATGTTCGCCCGTCCCGCCGGGACGACTCCTGATCGGGCCGACGGACCACCGTCAACATCCGCGCATGTGAGCCGCACGTGGACCCCCTCGACGCCGAACACCCAGGCGTTCCGCCCCGGTCCGGCACCGCGCCGGCGCCCCCTCTTGGCCCGCCCCCTTACTTCCCGGCCACTGGCCGTGGCCATCGACAACGTTCCGGAGTAGCCCAGATGATCCCCGTCATCCCGCACGGCCCCGCCGTCCGCGCAGCCCAGGCGCCATGCGATGGCGCCCCGGCCTGCGGGTGACGCGCATGCCGACAACATCGAGCCCAGCCGCCGCCCCGTCCGCCGAAGAGCAGCGCCACGCGCTCCTGCGTGCCGCTCGTGACGTGGCGGACGACCTCGCCGCGGACGCCATCGCCCGCGACCAGGCGGGCCTGCCGCCGATCGACGAGAAGACACGGCTGTGCGAGGCCGGCCTGTTGGCGGCTCTCACCCCGCCTGGCCCTGGCCGCGGCGTGGACTGGCTCACCGGATGCGCCGTCATACGGGCGATCGCCGCGGCCGACAGCTCCGTCGGCGCCCTACTCGCCCGTCATTACCTCCACGCCTGGAGCGGACGCTTCTACGCGAGTCACCACCAGGCGGCCGCCCTCGAAGAGGAGTCACTGCGCAAGCAGTGGCTGTGGACAGGCGCAGTCCGCGCTCCTGCACCTGACGAACACACCTCCGCACCGGACCTCACCCTGAGACCGCGCGACACCGGCTACGTCCTGAGCGGATGCCGGTCCGTGGAGACGGCGGTGACCGTCGCCGACCAAATCGTGCTTGACGCCGTCTGCGCCGTGACCGGCGACATCCTCGTCGTACGGATCCCTCGCGGCGCGCGCGGCGTGACCATCGAACCCGCCCACGACCGCCTCGGCCAGCGCGTCGCCGGCGCGGGCAAAATCATCCTGGACCGCGTCACCGTCACCCCCGGACAGCTCCTGGGACGCCGGCCACATGACGAGGAGTCGGCCGCGCCCTTCACCGCGCTCGCCGAGCCGGCGCTCCGGCTCGCCCTGTGCCACGTCGCCCTGGGGATCATCGAGGGCGCCCTCACCGAAGCGCGCGACCTCAGCAGGGGCGGCCATGCACACCGCCTGCCCGGTGAGGACCCGGACCTCCTGCTGACGTACGGGGAACTCGCCTCCGCCGCACAGACGGCCACCGCCGTCGTCCACCGGGCAACGGCGGTGATGGCGCGGGCCCTCGACACGGGGCCCCACCTCGATGTCGAAGAACCCGCGAGCGTCGCCGCACTGGTCGCCACGGCCGAGACCGTGACATCGAAGGCCGCCCTGGACATCACCACGCGGGTGCTGGAACTGACCGACGCACCGGGCCTGGACCGCTTCTGGCGCAACGCACGCGTGCTGACCGCTCACCACCCGGTCACGCGCCGTCTGCGCTCCATAGGCGAGCACTACCTCAACGGCTCCCACCGCGCCGTGGCGGCGGCCTTCCACTGACGCGCGAGGCGCCGCGCGGGACGGCTCCGGACCGATCTCCTTGGCCTGAGCCCCCGGCTGCGGGGCTGGGGCACCTGCCCGGCAGCCGGCAGCCCACTACCCGCAAGAAACGCAGGCCGAAGCCGTACGGGATAATGTGCCCATGCGGATCTCAGCCAGGGCAGACTACGCGGTACGCGCCGCGCTGCAGCTCGCAGCAGCCCGGGAGGGCGGGCCACTGAAGGCCGAAGCGATCGCCGACGCCCAGGACATCCCGCACAAGTTCCTCGAAGGCATCCTGAACGACATGCGCCGAGGCGGTCTCGTACTCAGCCAGCGCGGGGGCAACGGCGGCTACCGACTGGCCAAGCCCGCCCAGTCCATCAGTATCGCGGATGTCATCCGCGTCGTGGATGGACCGCTCGTCTCGGTACGCGGGGTCCGGCCCCCGGACCTGTCCTACACCGGGCCCGCCCAGTCGCTGCTCCCCTTGTGGATCGCGCTGCGGTCCAACGTGCGGGAGATCCTCGAGGGTGTGACGCTCGCCGACGTCGCATCGTCCCACCTGCCCGCCGAGGTATCCGCGCTCACCCACGCTCCCGACGCCTGGACCAATCCCTGATCAGCCGCCCCGGCCCACCTGCGTTTTCTCACTGACCAAGACAGGTCTGTCCGCGATATGAGCAGCCTCTTGGGGCGAATGGCGCCGTCTGCCAAGATGCCTACCAACCCGGTGGGAAAACTAGGAATAAAGGAGATGGCCGCCGTGAGCACACTGCCCCGCGCAGGCCGTCTGCTGACCCTTCTCACTACCCGCCGACACATCGACCTGGTCCGTACGTCCAGCTCCATCTGTCACGCTTCCTGACACCATCCCCGGGGCCCGGCGCCGCGCGAAGCGCACGGCTGTGCACGTGCCACGCCGCTCCCCCTCTGCCGCCGGGCCCCCTTGGCTGACCTCGCCGCCCCGCATCGCCTTCGTGGGCGGCGTGCCATGTACGGCGGTTCTGCCTCCACCCCGCGGCATCCGCGATGCCTTCCGCTTCGGCCTGCAAGGCCAAGCCCCATCACCGACGGCCGGGAGCGGGTGCCGTGCGTACCCAACTGCCTCGCGTCGCCTCTCGCCCTGCCTCCTCGAACATCCAACCCGTGAAAGGACACTTCCGTGTCTGCCGCAAGACCGCTCACCACCCTGCGCACCATCGCCGTCACAGCGACGCTCCCCCTTCTGCTCACGGCCTGCGGTTACGGTTCCGAGGCGAAGAAGGACGACGACAAGACCAACGTCGCGGCCACCGGCGGCAAGAAGCTGTCCGCCGACGCGGTCCGGATCGGCTACTTCCCGAACCTGACGCACGCGACCGCCCTGGTCGGCCTCCAGGAAGGTCTGATCGCGAAGGAGCTGGGCGACACCAAGATCAAGCCGCAGGCGTTCAACGCCGGCCCGTCCGAGATCGAGGCCCTCAACGGCGGCTCTCTCGACATCGGGTTCATCGGCCCCTCCCCGTCGATCAACGGCTACGTCAAGTCCAAGGGTCAGAATCTGCGGATCATCTCCGGCTCCGCCTCCGGCGGCGTCAAGCTCGTGGTGAACCCGGACAAGATCAAGACCCTGGACGACCTCAAGGGCAAGAAGATCGCCACCCCGCAGAAGGGGAACACGCAGGACGTCGCGTTCCTGAACTGGATCGCCGAGAAGGGGTGGAAGGTTGACCCGGAGTCCGGCAAGGGTGACGTCTCCGTCGTCCGCACGGACAACAAGGTCACCCCGGACGCCTTCAAGCAGGGTTCGATCGACGGCGCCTGGGTGCCCGAGCCGACGGCGTCCAAGCTGGTCTCCGAGGGTGCGAAGGTCCTCCTCGACGAGACCGAGCTGTGGCCCGACAAGAAGTTCGTGATCACGAACGTCATCGTGTCGCAGAAGTTCCTCAAGGAGCATCCCGACGTCGTCGAGGCCGTCCTGGCGGGCACGGTGAAGACCAACGAGTGGATCAACGCCAACCCGGACAAGGCGAAGGCCTCCGCGAACGCGGCCCTGAAGGCGGAGACCGGCAAGGAGCTTGCCCCGGCGGTCATCGACCCGGCGTGGCCGAGCATCGCCATCACCGACGACCCACTCGCCACCACGCTGAAGACGCAGGCCGACTACGCGGTGAAGGCCAAGCTCATCGAGCAGCCCGACCTCAACGGCATCTACGACCTGACGCTGCTCAACAAGGTCCTGAAGGCCGCCGGAAAGCCCGAGGTGTCCGACGCCGGCCTCGGCGCCAAGTAAGTCCGCACATCAGTGAGTCCCCAGGAGGTGACGACCATGGCTACGACGCTTGCCAAGGCTGCCGAGGGTACCGCCGCGGCGACTGCCGAGCACGCCGCCCGGATCGAGCACGTCTCGAAGTCCTTCACCGGCCGGGCCGGTACGCAGCTCGTCCTGGACGACATCAGCCTCGATGTCGCGCCGGGCGAGTTCGTCACCATCCTGGGAGCCTCGGGGTGCGGCAAGTCCACGCTCCTCAACCTGGTCGCGGGGCTTGACCAGCCGTCCGCGGGGTCCATCGAGACCTCCGGCCGTCCGGCCCTGATGTTCCAGGAGCACGCTCTGTTCCCGTGGCTGACCGCGGGCAAGAACATCGAACTCGCCCTGCGGCTGCGCGGGGTCGCCAAGGCCGAGCGCAAGCAGGAGGCGGAGCGCCTGCTGGAGCTGGTCCGCCTCGGCGGCGCGTACGGCAAGCGCGTCCACGAGCTGTCCGGCGGCATGCGCCAGCGCGTCGCCCTGGCCCGGGCGCTCGCCCAGGACAGCCGACTGCTGCTGATGGACGAGCCGTTCGCGGCCCTCGACGCCATCACCCGCGACGTGCTGCACGGCGAGCTCACCCGCATCTGGGAGGAGACCGGCGTGTCGGTCCTCTTCGTCACCCACAACGTGCGGGAGGCCGTGCGCCTCGCCCAGCGCGTGGTCCTGCTCTCCTCCCGGCCCGGCCGGGTGGCGAAGGAATGGACCGTGGACATCCCCCAGCCGCGCCGCATCGAGGACGCGGCCGTCGCGGAACTGTCCCTCGAGATCACTGAACACCTGCGTGGGGAGATCCGCCGCCATGGCCAGCACTGACACCGCCCCGAAGGCGGCCGCCAAGGCGGACGACCTCGCCGGCCTGGAGGCCGGGCTGGACGCCCTCGACGCCGTCGAGGTCCGCCGTACACCGGTCCGCGAGATCCTCGTCAGGAAGGTGACGCCGCCGGTCCTGGCGATCGCCTTGGTCCTGGTGATCTGGCAAGCCCTGGTCTCGCTGAAGGTCACCGAGGAGACCAAGCTGCCGCCGCTGTCCGCCGTCTGGGACAGCCTGTCCCAGATGTGGATGCAGGGAACGCTGCTGGACGTCATCTGGACCTCGGTCTCCCGCGGTCTGCTCGGCTTCCTGCTGGCCCTGGCCATCGGCACCCCACTCGGCCTGCTGGTCGCGCGGGTGAAGTTCGTCCGCGCGGCGATCGGCCCGATCCTGTCCGGTCTGCAGTCCCTGCCGTCGGTGGCCTGGGTGCCACCTGCCGTGCTCTGGTTCGGCCTCAACGACGCCATGATGTACACCGTCATCCTGCTCGGCGCCGTGCCGTCCATCGCCAACGGCCTCGTATCGGGTGTGGACCAGGTGCCGCCGCTGTTCCTGCGGGCGGGCCGCACGCTGGGCGCCACCGGCATCCGGGGCGTCTGGCACGTGGTCATGCCGGCCGCGCTGCCCGGGTACTTGGCGGGCCTCAAGCAGGGCTGGGCGTTCTCCTGGCGATCGCTGATGGCCGCGGAGATCATCGCCTCCTCGCCCGACCTGGGCCTGGGCCTGGGCCAGCTGCTGGAGAACGGGCGCAACAACATCGACCTGCCTGGTGTGTTCCTCGCGATCATCCTGATCCTGGTCGTCGGCATCGCCATCGACCTGCTCATCTTCAGCCCGGCCGAGAGGTGGGTGCTGCGCAGCCGCGGCCTGTTGCTCAAGAACTGAACGAAGGATCGCGCTCGACACGAGTTACCGCGAGGTGTTCCACCGCGCACACGCACGCCCGGCACTGGCAGCACCGGCTTCGCGGAGGCATCGCCGCGCGGAGCCGGTGCTGTTGTCTGTGGCAGCTGCTGACCTCCCTGGACGTCAACCTTGCGGAGCGCTCCGCCGGCCACCCGATGGCTGCTGTAGCGGAGTTCCGCATTTCACATGCCGTACATGGACCGGCCGCTCCCCCACCCCTAACCTCATCGACATGGCAGCAGGAAGCCTCCTCACCGCTCGCCGACACCTCGATCTGGGCAGGCTGGCGAGCGCTCTGTGTCCGTTCGCCTGGGCGCGACGGTAATCACGCCTCTTTCCACGGGATCCCCCACCCGGCACTCGCACCGGCCTGCCCCGAAGGGCCGGCCGGACGATGCCTGATTCCCGTCTCTCTCCCACCCCTTCACGGCAGTTGATCTGCCGTACCCGTCCGAGCTGCGGAACCAGGAGAAGACATCCCATGAGCGACAACAGCAGACCGCGGGTGAGCCGCCGCGGATTCCTCGCCGGTACGGCGGCCGCCGCGGCCGCCGCTGCGGTTCCCTCGATCGCCCAGTTGGCGGCCGGCAGTCCGGCCGCGGCCGCGGCCCGTCCCAACATCCTGCTCATCGTCACCGACGACCAGCCCAAGCACACCGAATGGGCACTGCCCAAGGCCACGGCCTGGCTGGCCGATCAGGGTGTGAAGTTCACCAACGGGCACGTCACCACCCCGCTCTGCTCGCCCTCCCGGTCGTCGGTCCTCACCGGCCGCTACGCCCACAACCACGGTGTCCGCAACAACCAGGCTTCGTACCAGCTCGACCAGAGCACCACGCTGCCCCGCTACCTGAAGCAGGCCGGCTACCGCACCGGCCTGTTCGGCAAGTGGCTCAACTCCTGGACGCTGTCCGACAATCCGCCGCACTTCGAGGAGTTCGCGCTGCTCCAGCCGGGCTACGTCGACGCGCAGTGGAACGTCAACGGCACGGTCCAGCCGATCAACGGCTACACCACCAACATCATCAAGAACCGCACCCTGAGCTTCCTCGACAAGGCGGCGGCCGACTCCCGGCCGTGGTTCGCGTACGTGACCCCCTACGCCTCCCACGGCCCGCGCACGCCCGAGCCGAAGTACGCCGGCACGGCCGTCCCGGACTGGAACGGCAGGCCCTCCGTCCCGGAGAACGACCGCAGCGACAAGCCGGCCTACATCCGCAACGCGACCGGGACCCTCGCCGACGGGAAGCAGATCCGTGAGGAACAGCTGCGTACCCTGCTCACTGTGGACGACACCGTCCAGGCGTTCAAGGACAAGCTCCAGGCGCTCGGACAGCTCGACAACACCCTGGTCATCTACATCGCCGACAACGGCTTCGGCTGGGCCGACCACGGCTGGACCAAGAAGTCCGTGCCCTACCGCCCGGCTCACGAGGTTCCGTTCTACCTCTCCTGGCCGGCCGGCGGCCTGAGCACGGGCACCACCGACAACCGCATCACCGCCAACATCGACATCGCCCCCACGGTCCTCGACGCGGCCGGCATCACACCCACCCACTCGGTGGACGGCAGGTCCCTGCTCTCCTCCTACAGCCGGGACCACCTGCTGGTCGAGTGGTGGGAGCAGGGCGCGAACGCGGGCGGCCCGCGCACCTGGGCGTCGTACGTGGCCAGGGACAAGCAGTACACGCAGTACTACGACCTCACCACCGACGGTAACGGCAACGTGTCGGGCACGGGCCAGGTGAAGTTCCGTGAGTACTACGACCTGGCCAACGACCCGTACCAGCTGACGAACAAGCTCTACCAGGCCACCCCGCAGGACGAGCAGGACCTGGGCATTCCCGCCCTGGCGGCGCAGCTCGCCGCGGACCGCACCGCATAGCGGCATCCGGCGGGTGCTCCCCCGGCGCCGCCGGAGGAGCACCCGCCCCACTCACCCCGACGGAGCCTCCATGCCTTCCTGCTGCACCCCCGGACACGATGACGCCGCCGCTGTCGCGCTCGCGCTCTCCCCGGCACCGCGGCCACGTGTCGCCGACCCCGGGCGCGCCGGCCGACGGCTGATCGACCTGCCGGGCGGGCGCTTCCTCATGGGCACCGACGACCCTGACGCCTTCCCGGCCGACGGGGAAGGCCCGGTGCGCGAGGCGGAGGTCGGCCCGTTCCGGATCGCCCCGACGACAGTGACCAACGCCCAGTTCGCCGCCTTCGTGAAAGCCACCGGCCACGTCACCGAAGCCGAGGAATTCGGCTTCTCCTTCGTCTTCGGCGGTTTCCTGTCCGACGAGGTCGCCGCCGTGTCCCCGCCCGTCGCGGCCGTCCCGTGGTGGCGGGCCGTCGACGGCGCGAGCTGGCGCCACCCCGAAGGCGCCGGGTCATCCATCGCCACACGCCAGAACCACCCCGTCATCCACGTCTCCTGGAACGACGCCCAGGCGTACTGCGCCTGGTCCGGCACCCGTCTGCCCACCGAGGCCGAATGGGAACACGCGGCCCGCGGCGGGCTCGAGCAGCGTCGCTACCCGTGGGGCGACGACCTCGCCCCCGGCGGCCGGCACATGTGCAACATCTGGCGAGGTGACTTCCCCACTCTGAACACGGCGGAGGACGGCTGGGAGGGTACGGCCCCGGCGAAGTCCTTCCGCCCCAACGGCTTCGGCCTCTACAACACCGTCGGAAACGTGTGGGAATGGTGCGCCGACTGGTTCGCACCGGACACCAGCCGCGTGATGCGCGGCGGCTCCTACCTCTGCCACGACTCGTACTGCAACCGCTACCGGGTCGCGGCCCGCAGCTCCAACACTCCCGACAGCTCCACTGGCAACATCGGCTTTCGCGTGGCCGCGGACAGCACCCTGGACACGGCGCACTGCTGACGCCCTGACGGAATCGCTCACCTGCACCAGGCGAAACCTCGCGGGTCAGCGGTGCGGGTCGGCGGTGGCTTCGATGTGCTCGGCGACCGCTACGAGCAGCACCCGGGTGCCGGGTGTGGTGGCCCGCCAGCAGTGGCGGACACCGCCGGAGAGGTAGAGCGTGTCGCCGCGGCCCAGTCGGTGGATCTGTCCCTCGGCCTCGACCTCCGCGGCACCATCGGCAACGTACATCAGCTCGTCGTTCCGGTGCCGGAATTCGCGCCGGCCGTCGTGGTCACCGGTGAACTCCAAGGCGTGCAACTGGTGGTGGCCTCGCACGAGGGGGCGTACGCGACTCGTCGTGCCGCCCACCCCCTCGCGCGCGGACGCGAGGCCGGGGTCGTCCTCTGCCCGTACGACATCCACGCGGCGCGGGTTCTCGGCGGCGGCGAGCAGCTGCACGGCGGTCGTGTCGAGTGCGTCCGCGACGAGCTGCAGCGAGCGCATGCTGGGCCGGGCGCGGTCGTTCTCGATCTGGCTCAGGAACGGGACGGACAACCCCGTGCTGGCGGCCACATCGGCGAGCGTGAGGTCCAGTGCACGCCTGCGCCTTCGGACGCTGGGGCCCAATCGCGGCCCCGTCGCCTCGCCCATGTTCCCTCCCAGCCCCCGCGCTTCGTTCTGCCCGCACCCTAACGCGGGGCGGGCGGCTGCCGACTCCGCCGTTGGCACCTCGGCACGCAGCAGCGAGCTATTTCGTACCGCCGCCACACCGCTGACATACAACACCCCTAGCGTCTAAGTCACTTGAGCGTGTCAAAGAAAGTTTGACGCCACAGACGTTAGGGACACCCATGCCCCCCCGTGGACCAGAACGCCCGCCGCCGACGCGGCACCGGCCTGATCGCGATCGACACCGAAACCGTCTTCCCCGGGTACACCCTGTTCGCCCCCCTCACCGGCACCGGCGAGGTCTACCTCATCGACCTGCACGGCCGCGTCGTCCACGAATGGCGGTTCCCGTACCGCCCCGGCCGCCACGCCCGCCTGCTCGACGACGGCAACCTCGCCTACAACGGCGTACTCCCGGACGAGCCCGCCCTCTTCCCCATGTGGCACAAGTACCGCGGCGGCATCATGCTCGAAGCCGCGCCCGACGGCACGGTCCTGCGCGAGCACCGCGACCCGCTGCAGCACCACGACGCCCACCACCTCGGCGACGGCCGCATCCTCTACACCGCACTCGAGCCCCTGCACGGCGCCGAGGCGGCGAGCGTGCGCGGCGGCGTCGAGGGTTCGGAGGCCGAGGGCGGCACCGTCTGGGCCGACACCATCAAGGAAGTCGACGCGGACGGCAACGTGCTCTGGTCCTGGCGGGCCTCCGAGCACCTGGACCGCCACGCGTACGCCCTGCACCCCGACTACGCCCGCGAGCACTGGCCGCTGATCAACAGCGTGACGCCGCTCGCCGACGGCAACATCCTGGCCAGCCTGCGCAGCGTCTCCGCGGTCGTCGTCATCAGCCGGGAGACGGGCGAGATCCTGTGGCGCACCGCGCCGGGGGTGGTCTCCCAGCAGCACGCGCCGACCGAGTTGCCGAGCGGTAACTTCCTGGTGTTCGACAACGGCGTCTTCCGGCCCGGTTGGGACGTGCCGTTCTCCCGGGTCATCGAGGTCGAGCGGGCGAGCGGGACGATCGCCTGGGAGTACCACGACCCGGCGCGCGAGTCCTTCTTCGCGCCCTTCATGGGCAGCGCGCAGCGGCTCCCGAACGGCAACACCCTGGTCACGGACTCGCCGTCGGGCCGGCTCTTCGAGGTGACGGCGAAGGGCTATCTGTGCTGGGAGTACGTGGTCCCGTACTTCGGCGCCTACCGCGAGTCCGAGGTACGCGAGCTCTTCCCGGCCGAGCCGAACGCCGTCTTCCGTTCGTACCGTTACGGCCCCGAGCAGCTGCCGTGGCTGAATGCCGAGGTACGGCCATGAGTACGTCCGCCGAGACCACGCCCGCGGCGTCGGGCGCGCCTGCCGCCGTCCACCCCGTCGACGAGCGGCTGCCCCTGCTGCGGCTCGCGCCGCTCTCCGCCCAACATGTCCTCGCCATGATCGCGGCGCCGGTCTCCACCGCCTTCCTGACCTCCGACGCGCTGGGTCTCTCCGGCGAGCGCACCGCCTCGCTGCTCAGCGCCACCCTCGTCCTGTGCGGCATCGGCGCACTCCTGCAGTCCTTCGGGAGGTTCCGGGTCGGCGCCAGGCTGCCGTTCGTCATGCTGCCGGGCGGAGCCGCGACCGCGATCTTCCTGCAGGTCGCTGCCGAGCACGGAGCGGCGACCGCGAGCGGCGCGGTACTGCTCGCGGCGGCCCTGTTGCTGGCCGTCCTACCGCTCTACGCGCGGATCGTACGGCTCTTCCCGCCGCTGGTCATGGGCGTCACCGTGCTGCTGATCGGGGTCGCCATGGTCCGCGTCGCCGCACAGCTGATCGTCGGGCCGGGTGGCGGCCGGCCCGCCGCACCGTCCGCGGTCGCCCTCGCCGGGCTGACCGTCGCCTGCACACTGGCCGCGTACCTGCTGTTGCGCGGCGTGTGGCGGCAGACGGCGGTGCTGATCGGCATGGCCGCCGGGACGGCGATCGCGGCCGCCACCGGGCTCGGGGCGTTCACGCCGGCGCAGGGCTCGGGGCTCGCGCTCCCGCACCCCTTCCCGTACGGAACCCCGCACTTCGACGTCCTCGCCGCCCTGCCCCTGCTGATCTTCAGTCTGGCCTCGCTCGCCGAGGCGACCGGCCAGACCGTCCTCAACAGCGAGACCGTGGGCCGCACTCCGGAACCCGGACGTGACGTGCCGCGCGTCGTCCGCGCGGACGCCGTGGTCTCCCTCCTGGGCGGCATGTTCGGCACCTCCCTGCTCGTGACGAGCTCGGAGAACATCGGCATCGGCAAGCTGACCGGTGTGCGCAGCCGGTTCGTCACGGCGGGCGCGGGCGCCCTGCTCATCGCCGCCGGGCTGCTGGCGCCAGTCTCGCGGGTGCTGGCGGGCATCCCGGCGCCCGTCGTCGCGGGTTCCGCGCTGGTGGTGTACGCGGTGATCGCGGTGATGGGCGTGGAGATGCTGCGCCGGGTCGACCTCGGAAACGGTACGAACTCCATGGTCGTGGCCGTCGCGCTGGCTGCGGGGCTGCTGCCGGTCGTCTCCCCGGGGCTGTACGGCGCCTTCCCCGGCTGGGTGCGTACGGTCCTGGGCAGCGGGGTGGTCGCGGGCACCCTCACCGCGGTGGTGCTGAACGCGGTGTTCCGACGGGCACGAGGCTCGCACACTCCCTGAGCGTCGAGTTCGGCCCACGCCAGAACGGTGTGGTGCCCGTCGCCGGCGCAGCGCCCAGGTGCCGAAGCAGGTGGTCGGCAAACTGACGCCGCCAGGGTGGGTGTACTCCGCCCCATTCACGGCGTCGGTGGCGGTTCCGTCACTCCCGGGCTGCAGCCGCTTTCGTGCTGGGAGCCTGGGCGGGTGCGTCCTGGGCGGTGCGCGGGCGTGGCTGCCGTAGCGGTGGCCACCGTCCGGGTCTTGACCAGCGCTGCGTGGCGAGGGCGCCTGCGATCGAGCCGACCGCGAGGATCCCAGACGGCCGTACACCCAGCCGCCCTCAGGGCCGAGAAGGCCTTTCCCGCAGGCATGTTGAACAGGCCCGGGGGGCGCCACTTGTCACTGATGATTCATCAGGCACAATTGACGACTCGTCAGGAAATCAGGCCGACGAGCGTCAAATGAGCGTCACGAGCGTCATTTCAGCGTCAAGATATCGCCCGTAACGCCCACACCGCACATAATGCGCACCGGCAAAACCGTAGTGCGACACGTGCAGAGTGGGCGCTATGCGCGGCGCGCTCACGCTCTTCGCCGCCTCTTGTCGCGGCGACTACTTGATCCAGACCCGACTCCTCGGTTGACCGAGATTCCCCGCCACCGCGCGGGCCCGGACACGGCTGGCGCACTCCCTCCGCACTGCCTCCCATCGTCGCGCCGGCCATCCGCCCCGAATCACGGTCGGCTTAGAGGTGGTTCAGAGGATCGTGGGTGGCGGTGTGACGGGCGTTGCAGTGGACCCACTTGATGCGCCGCACCATTCACCTCGTCACCGCTGACGACGCTCCGGCCTGGCGGGCCCGCCACGACAGCATGCTGCGCGGGCGGGTGCTCGGAACCTACCGCCGCGAGCTCGACGGAGTGGACCTCGACGAGCTCGCCGCGGCGGGGCGGGCGGTCATGGCCGACGGCGAGCCCCGCTCGACGGCCGACCTCGCGCGGGTACTCTCCGACCGCTGGCCCGCGCCGGGCCCGAGGGCACTGGGCGAGATGGTGATCGCCGCCCTCGTCCCGATGGTGCAGCTGCCACCGCGCGGGCTGTGGCGTACGAAGGCGGGAGTGCGCAACGTCGCGATCCTCGGCTACCAAGACCGCAGCCGGATCATTGACGACGCCCACCGCGGCCTGTCCGTCGCCGGCGCGCGCGTCGTACTGGTGGACGGCCGGGTCGCCGCGACCTGGACCGTCGACGGGGGCACCGTGACCGTCACCCCGCTGCGCGGCCTCACCCGAACCGAGTACACCGCCCTCACCGAGGAGGGCCAGAGCCTGGCGGTGTTCCTGTCCGACCACGGCAGCGACCGCGTACGGATCGTCTGAACACCGACCCGGGCAGTGGACCCGCCCGCCCGCCACCGACGAGATGAGTCGACAGCCGCGTGTGGTGGCGCGTGACGCAGTCGCACACGGCCCTCGCCGACGGGGCGTCCCCGGGCTCCGTCCCGCCGAGCGTCAGCGCTGCGCGGCCCGGCGCACCGCGGCCTCGGTGAGCGTGCTCGCGGGAAGACCGCTGGACGAGGGCGCGGTCTGGGCCAGCGCCTCCCCTTGGTTCCCGGCCCACTTATCCCTCGGTGGGAGGCGTAGCGGATCCCGGCGTCCGTGAGGCTTGCAGTGTCGTTCGCGCCGCACCGCCGCCCTCCAGGTGATCGGTAAAGGTCCGAAGCTGGTCCGGGTCCTCGGGCCAATCCGGACCGGCGGCGGCCATTCTGGCTAACCCCACCGGTAGAGGGTCCAGTCGCGTCGCTCGCGCCTGCCTGCGCCGGCGAAGCCACGGCCGGGGAACCTCACTCTTCGGCGATCCATCGGGCGAGGGAGATCAGGGTGGCTTCGACACTGTTCGTCATGTAGTCGCGGAGTGCGTCGAGGTCGGAGCGGGTGGTGCCCAGCACCGGGTCGAGGCGCAGGAGCTGCCAGGACTGCTCGACGACGGTTCCGCGTCCCTGGGGGTGGAATCTCCAGCTCCACTGCACGATGCCGTCTTCGGCGCCGCCGACCACGAAGGTGAAGGCGCTGCCGGGGTCGGCTCGTACGACCTGGGAGCGGGTGGTCCATTCTCTGCCGTCCTTCCGATTGCGGCCGCTGAACCAGGCGCCGGCCCTCGGGCCGGCGCCCTGGTCGAAGGTGACGTCGGTCGCGTTGGGGCTCCAGCGGCCGATCGCGGACACGTCACTGACCAGGTCGTAGACCCGGGCGGGTGCGGCATCGACCCATGCGCGTCTGGTGAAGGCGAAGGCCGATGCGTCCAGATCCTCGAAGAGGTCGTGTTCGCTGGTGGTGGCGCTCAAGGCGTCCTCCTGGGTGCGTGCGGGATGGTGCCGGGTCGGCGATACCCACGTCATCACCGGTCGTGCCGGGGAGCCAGACCCGCTGGTGCCTATCCACAGCTGGGGCAGGCTGGGCGTTTCGAGTCGGCCCATACTCGGATCCATGACCGGAAAATCGCAGCTCGGGGACTTCCTGCAGGCGCGGCGCTCCCAGCTGCGTCCCGAGGACGTAGGGGTTCCCACCTACGGGGAGCGTCGGCGTGTGCCGGGTCTTCGGCGGGAGGAGTTGGCGCTGCTGGCGGGGGTGAGTGCCTCCTACTACACCCGGCTGGAGCAGGGGCAGTCGCTGAGCGCGTCGCCCGAGGTGCTGGACGCGATCGCGGGGGCTCTGCGGCTGGACGAGTCCGAGCGGCGGTACCTGCACGACCTGGTCCGGGCGGACAGGCATCGCACGCAGGGCCGGCGGCCTGCGCCGGAGCGTGTGGCGGAGGCGACGGCTCAGTTGCTGGACGTGCTGGCGGACGTTCCCGCGATCGTGCTCGGCCTGCGCAGTGACGTGCTGGCATGGAATCGCCTGGGTCACGCGCTGTTCGCCGGGCATTTGGACCGTGGCGCCCCGGACCTGGCGGGGCAGCGTCCCAACATGGCCAGACTGGTGTTCTTCGACTGTCATACCCGCGACCTGTACGCGGACTGGCCGAGCAAGGCCAGGGCGGTGGTGGGGAACCTGCGCCTGGTGGCGGCCCAGCACCCGCAGGACACGGCGTTGCACGCGCTGCTGGGTGAACTGAGCGCCAAGAGTTCCGAGTTCTCGTCGATGTGGGCCGATCACCGGGTCGAGGCGTGCACCGTCGCCACCTATGAGATGCGGCACCCGCTGATCGGCCCGCTGACCGTCGTTCAGCAGACCCTGAGCCACGGGCCGGGCCCCAGCACGGTGGTCGCCACCACGGAGGCGGGCTCAACCTCACGGGCCGCGCTGGCCCTGCTCGCCCAGGCCATCACCCAGGACGCCGTCGCGCCCGACCCGGCGCGGCGGGGGCCCCGGGCCGGCACGGCCTGACCTCGCACAACGTCACAGGGAGCCCGGCCGGCAGCGGCGAGCACCCGTCCCCACCCGGTACGGCCGACGACGGCCACCACCGGGAGCGGTCCCGGGGCCGCATGGCCCCGAGCTGACCCGTCCAACCCAACGCGTGCGTCGGCATGTCGCTGCCGCATGCCCGAAAACCAGTGAAGGAATCATGTTCAGGAAGCTCTCCAGATCCGCTGTGTCGGCGGTCGTCCTTGTCGCGGCGGCTGCCGCAGCGCTCGCTCCGGCGGCAGCATCGGCATCGGCCGAGTCCGCCCCGCTGAGCAGCGCGCGGATCGCCGCGCATTTCGACCTGTCCAAGGGGCAGACGCCGGAGAACCTCGCCCTGGCACCGGGCGGCGCCGTGTACGTCACCTTCGCCAAGGCCCGCCAGATCGCCGAGGTCTCCCCCAACGGCACCACCCGGATCCTCGCCACCCTGCCGGAGCCCGCCGACGGCGGTATCCACACGCCGGCCCTGGGTTTCCCGCTGACCACCGGCATCGTCCGTGCCCAGGACGGCACCCTGTATTTCCTGTACGCCACCGGCACCCCCGACCTGACGGGCGTGTGGCGGCTTCGTCCCGGCGGCCAACCGCGGCGGATCTCCGCACTGCCCGCGGACGGCCTGCCCAACGGCCTGGCCCTGGACCCGCGTACCCGCACCCTCTACGTCACAGACTCCGTGCTGGGCACCATCTGGAGCATGCCCACCACCGGCGGCACTCCCACCGCCTGGTCCACCGCACCCGAACTGGCCTCCGCCGGCTTCCTCGGCGCCAACGGCCTGAAGATCCGGGGCGGTGCGGTCTGGGCCACCAACCTCGACAAGGGCACCATACTGCGGATCGCCGTCCTGCCGGACGGTCGCGCCGGCCGTGTCCGGACCAAGGCCAACGGCCTGCCGGGGATCGACGACTTCGCCTTCACCGGCCGCGGTGACCAATTGCTGGCCGCCCTCAACGGTCCCGGCCAGGTCGCCCTCGTCCAGCCCGACGGCAGCCACTCCATCGTGCTGACCCAGGCCGACGGCCTGCGCAACCCCACATCCATCGCCCTGCGCGGAACATCCGTCTACGTGACGAGCGCCGCCTACATCACCGCCCAGGACCCCAACCTGCTCCGCGCCCACCTGAACCGCTGAGCGTCGCGGGCACCGGCGAGGAGTTGCACCGTCTCGTCCCGGACGACCGGAACGCCGAACCGCCCGCCTCACTCGCCACTCGTATCCACCAATCGTGGATACGGTTCGCCGAGACCGGCAATCCCGGCTGGCCGGTCCACGAACCGACGGGGGGCCACATCCAGCACCTTGGCGCCGTCTGACCGCCAACCGCGGGCAACGGCGTCGCGCACTGCGCCCCGGGCGGCCGGGAGGCGGTGCTCGCGATGACGCCCGAACAGACCAGCGGGACCTGACCACTCCCGCGCCCACTGGTCGATGACCCGCAGCCGCCGGCGGTTCGGCACGGGCCGCCAAGGTACTCACCTGCAGGAACCAAGGTGATTCTGCGTTCGGCCAAGGGTTGCGCAGCGCCGGGATTAATCGAGGTGGCCGCCGCGATCGAAGTTGCGGCCGCGCCGGCCCGTCCATTTCAAGGTCCGCGACCTGAAGGCCGCCACGGAGGCAGCAGTCCAACGCGGCGGCAGTCTCGTCCCGGACGACGGCCCTTGGTCGAGCGCCGACGGGCAGGTCACCGTACGCGATCCGGACGGCGCCCTTTTCACGCTCGACCAGTCGCTCACCGCCCCATGGCCCGTCACGCTCTGACCGCGGGGGCAGCACCCGGCAGGGACGAGGTGGAGTGCCCGGCCTGCGAAGGGTGCCGACCGTCACTGTCGGACTCCAGTTCTGGCTGGTGAGGGCCTCGTGTCGAGGGTCACGTAATTCCCCCAGGGCAATTCCCGGCGCGCTCGGGCTCGGAGCGGCTACATGCCCCCGGCACTGCCTGGTCGACCGACTGGACTGCAGCTAAGCGGATAGTTCATCCAATTGTGTTACGGTCCAGGAAGTGGATGAAGTATCCGCATGGCTGGACGGAGGATTGCATGACGAAGACAGCTGTGGTCACGGCCGGGACGGGCGGCATCGGACTGGAGACGGCTCTGGGGCTGGCCAGGGCCGGGTTCTCAGTCACCGTGGTCGGGCGCAACACCGACCGCGGCGCCCAGGCGGTCGAGCGAATCAATACGACGAACCCGGCACACCCCGCCCGATTCCTGCCGGCCGATCTCGGCTCGCTCGACCAGGTGCGCGCGCTCGCCCAGCGGATCGCCGCCGAGCATGCCGCCGCCGGCCGACCGCTGACCGTGCTGGTCAACAACATCGGGGCGATGTTCCCGGAGCGCCGGACCCTGGGCGGGATCGAAGCATCGTTCGTCGTCAACCACCTCTCGCCGTACCTCCTGACGGAACTGCTGCTGCCCACGCTGACGGCCGGGGCCCCCAGCAGGATCGTGAACGTGACCTCTGGTGCCGCCGGGCTGGGAAAGCGGGCCTTCGCCGCCGTCGAGCCGCCCGGCGGCTACTACGGCTTCCACTGGTACGGCCGCGCCAAGCTCGCCAACCTCGCCTACACGCTCGACCTGGCCACCCGGCTGGAAGGCACTGGTGTTTCCGCCTTCGCCGCCGACCCCGGAGGCGCCGCGACCGACATGACCAACGGCACCCTGACCGACCCGAAGATCGTCTCCCCGGCCCTGCGGCTGCTGTGGCCGCTGGTACGCCGCACCTTCGAACGCTCCACCTCGGGACCGGCCTCCCTTGCCGCCCGGCCCTCGATCGTCGCCGCCACCGACGCCGCCCTTGAGGGCCGGACCGGCATCGTCATCGGCGCCCAGGCGCACCCGGTGACGCCGTTGCGCGCAGCCACAGACCCCCGCGTCGCCGAGGACGTGCGCCGGCTCAGCGAACGGCACGCGCCCCTCACAACTGCCTGACCCGCAGGCCAGGCGAGTGCCGGCAGCGGCATCCGGATGAGCCATCCGATTAACATGTCCCCTATGACGACGCCCCTGCGCAAGGACGCAGCCCGCAACTGGGACCGGATCGTCGCTGTCGCCCGTGCCCTGGTCGACCAGGGCACGCCCCTGCAGCTGAACGACGTCGCCGGCCGCGCCGGACTCGGAGTCGGCACCGTCTACCGGCACTTCGCCACCCCCGAGGCGCTGCTGGAGACCGTCGCCGCTCCCTGTCTGGAAGCCCTGGTCGCCCACGGCCGGCAGGCGCTGGCCGTGGGCGACCCCTGGCACGCTCTCGAAGGCTTCCTGCTCCGCACCGTCGAAGCTCAGGTCACCGACGCATCCCTGGGCCCGGTCGCCGCCGCAGCCACCGACACCCTGCCACGCACCACAGAACTCAAGAGTGCGCTTCAGTCAGCCGGCACCGCACTCTTCGACCGGGCCCGCGACGCCGGAGCCGTCCGACGTGACCTGGCCGCCGCCGACCTCGTCCCGCTCATGTGCGGCATCGCCTACGCCGTCAACGTCCACGACGGCACACCCGCCGACCGAATCGACACCGCACACCGCTACCTGGCCACACTTCTCGAAGGACTGCGCGCCACATCACAGCACGCGTGAGACCATCGCCCGCGCACCACCTGGGGTGATCCGTGCGGCCTCAGCCAGTGCCGCTTACTGGCGACTGCAATCACCGCAGCGTCGAACGACTTGACCCGCTGAGCACACCACCCCGACTGCCCGACATCCCCGAGCCACGAGTCGACGGCCTGCCCCAGCATCACGGAACGTCACGACCGAGAAGCGAAGGGGGCGGGGCCGACCAACCGTGCGGCAGTCGGCCTCACCACCCCGCTGCGGGGGCCGCCTCCGCACGAGCGCGTGCCCCGACCGGCAGCCTTGAGCCACACGTGACGACCCATCAGGCAATGCGCCGCTCGTGCGTCAGACGCGGGTCACGTGCGTCGAATATGCGTCAAGATATCGCACCTAACGCACGTAACGTCCATAACGCACACTCGACAAAGCCACAGGTCAGCGGCCCTTTTCGGCGGGCTCGAGGATGGCGACGCACTCGACGTGGTGGGTCATCGGGAAGAGGTCGAAGACGCGGAGGGTGCGGGGCTTGTAGCCCGCCTCGCGGAAGTACGCCAGGTCGCGAGCCAGGGCTGCCGGGTCGCAGGCCACGTACGCGATGCGGCGGGCCGAGAGGCCGGCCAGGTGGCGGACCGTCTGCTTGCCGGCGCCTGCGCGCGGGGGGTCCAGGACGATCAGGTCGCACTCGGTGATCCGGGTGCGCGGCAGGACCTGCTCGACCTTGCCCTGTTCGATGCGGACCCGGGGGAAGTCGGCCAGGTTGTGGCGGGCGTCCTCCACCGCGCGCTTCGTCGACTCGATGCCGAGCACCGCGCCCGTCTCGCCGAGGCGTTCGGCCAGGGCGCCCGCGAAGATGCCCACGCCGCAGTACAGGTCCAGGGCCATCTCGCCCTTGCGCGGCATCAGGCCCTGCATGACGGCCTTGATCAGGGTGTCGGCGGCCTGCGGGTGGACCTGCCAGAAGCCGCCCATGCCGACCCGGTAGGTGCGGCCGTCCGCGCGCTCGCGGACGAAGGGGCGGCCGTGGACGCGGTGGACGCCGCCGTCCTTCTCCTCCACGCGGAGGACCGAGACCGGCTTGTCGAGCTCCACGAGGGGGAGGCGTCCGCCCGGGCGGGGGGTGAGGACGACCTGGCGGTCGCCCGAGCCGGAGGCGGCGATGGCCTCGACGGTGGCCATCTGGGGCCAGTCCTGCTTCTCGATGCCCAGTTCGCTGACGCCGGGCGCCGCGATCATGCAGTGGTCGACCGGCTCGATCTCGTGCGAGCGGTGCTTGCGCAGACCCACGCGGCCGTCCTCGTCCACCGCGAACTGGACCCGGGTGCGCCACTGCGGCACCTGTCCGGCGGGCAGCTTGTCGCCCTCGGCGGGCATGACCGTGCCGTCCCAGCCGGCTTCCTCCGGGGTGAGCCCGGCCAGCCGCTGCAGCTGTTCGGCGACCACCTCGCCCTTGAGCCGGCGCTGGGCGCCGGGCTTGGCGTGCTGCCAGTCGCAGCCGCCGCACTTGCCGGGGCCGGCGTACGGGCAGGGGGCCGGGGTCCGGTCCTTGGAGGCCTCCAGGACGGTGACGGCGTCGGCGCGCAGGAAGCGGGAGTCCGTCTCGCCCTCGGTGACCTTCGCGATCACCTTCTCGCCGGGGAGGGTGTGGCGGACGAACAGGACGCGGCCGTCGGCGGTGCGGGCGATGCAGTGGCCGCCGTGCGCGACGGGGCCGACCTCGACCTCGTACTCCTCCCCGACCAGTGACTGCTTCTCGGTGTGCGTGGTCATGGTGGGGAGGCTCCAGGGGAAGAAAGGGACTGGCGGGTCGGAGGACCGACCGACCCACCAGTCTACGTGTCCCTGCGGGGCCTATACGACCTCGCCGAGTGGCCGATACGGCTCGCTGCGGCTCGACCCCGGGGCTTGCTACGGCTTGCTGGATTCCTTCGAGCGCGGGGGGTTCACCGGACCGCGGCGCACCGCGCCCGGCGCGTTCCACTCCTGGCGCTTCTTCGCCCGCTTCTTGGCGATCTCCGAGGATTCCAGCTGGTAGGGCACCGAGGTGACCATCACACCGGGGGTGAACAGCAGCCGGCCCTTGAGCCGCAGGGCGCTCTGGTTGTGCAGGACGTGCTCGTACCAGCGGCCCACCACGTACTCGGGGATGTACACGCTGACGGCGTCGCGCGGGTTCTCGCTGCGCAGCCCCTTGACGTACTCCACGACCGGGCGAGTGATCTCGCGGTACGGGGAGTCGAGGATCTTGAGCGGGACGTTGATGCCGCGGCGTTCCCACTCGGCGCGCAGGGCCTTGGTCTCCACCGGGTCCACGCTGATGCTGAGCGCCTCCAGGGTGTCCGAGCGGGTCAGCTTGGCGAAGGCGAGGGCCCGCAGGGTGGGCTTGTGGACCTTCGAGACCAGCACGATCGAGTGCACGCGGGAGGGGCGGACGCTGTCGTCGGAGGGCCCGTCGGCCGCCGCGATCTCCGCGGACACCCGGTCGTAGTGCTTCCGGATCGCGGTCATCGTGCCGTAGAAGATCACCATGCCGAGCAGGGCGACCCAGGCGCCGTGGGTGAACTTGGTGGCCAGGACGACGACCAGCACCAGGCCGGTGAAGACCGCGCCGAAGGTGTTGATGGCCCGGGAGCGGATCATCCGGCGGCGGGCGGACTTGTCCCGCTCCGTCTCCAGGTGCCGGTTCCAGTGCCGGACCATGCCGATCTGGCTCAGCGTGAAGGAGACGAAGACACCGACGATGTAGAGCTGGATCAGCTTGGTGGAGTCGGCGTCGTACAGCCAGACCAGCAGGATGGCCGCGCCGGAGAGCAGCACGATGCCGTTCGAGAAGGCCAGCCGGTCGCCGCGGGTGTGGAGCTGGCGCGGCAGGTAGCGGTCCTGGGCCAGGATCGAGCCGAGCAGCGGGAAGCCGTTGTACGCCGTGTTGGCGGCGAGGAAGAGGACCAGTGCGGTGGCCGTGGCCAGCAGGATGAAGAGGAAGCTGCCGCTGCCGAAGACGGCCTCGGCGACCTGCGAGATGACCGGGTTCTGGACGTAGCTGTCGCCGACCGGGACGCCGTCCCTGAGGAGGTCGGTGGCCGGCTGTTCGGCCATCCGCACGTTGGTGGCCATGGCCAGGCCGATGATGCCGCAGAACATGGTGACCGCGAGGATGCCCATGAACAGCAGGGTGGTGGCCGCGTTCTTGCTCTTGGGCTTGCGGAAGGCGGGGACGCCGTTGCTGATCGCCTCGACGCCGGTGAGCGCCGCACAGCCGGAGGAGAAGGCCCGCAGGAGCAGGAAGACCAGTGCGAAGCCGGCCAGCCCCTGGTGTTCGGGCTTGATCTCCAGGTCGGCGGTGGGGGCCGACATGGTCTCGTCCATGACGATGCCCTGCCAGGCGCCCCAGCTGATCATGATGAAGACGGCGGCGACGAACACATAGGTCGGGATCGCGAAGAGCTTCCCGGATTCCTTGACTCCGCGCAGGTTCATCAGCGTGAGGAGAAGGATCATGACGATCGCCGAGAGGACCTTGTGCTCGATGACGAAGTCCACGGCGGAGCCGAGGTTCTCGACGCCCGAGGAGATCGACACGGCGACGGTCAGGACGTAGTCGACGAGCAGCGCGCTGGCGACGGTGAGGCCGGCCTTGGGGCCGAGGTTGGTGTTGGCGACCTCGTAGTCGCCACCGCCGCTGGGGTACGCGTGGACGTTCTGCCGGTAGGAGGCGACCACCGTGAACATGAGCACGACGACCGCTGCCGCGATCCATGGGCTGAACTGATACGCCGACACACCCGCGATCGACAGGACCAGCAGGACCTCGCCCGGGGCATATGCCACGGAGGAGAGCGGGTCAGAGGCGAAGACGGGCAGGGCGATCCGCTTGGGAAGGAGCGTTTCCCCGAGGCGGTCGCTGCGCAGCGCCCGGCCGATCAGGATCCGTTTGGGCACGTCGGTCAGTTTGGACACGCAGAGGATGTTAAGCGTTCGAAAAGACCGTTGCCCAACCAGCACCCCTGTTGTATGGCAATTCGACACGACTGCGGGGTTACGGGTCCCACGGACGACCGCCCGTGTGTAGCTTGGGCCGTGGTCTGAGACCCTGTGAACCCTGAGCATGAATGAGGCTGAAGAGAACAACAGCCGCTGACAGCCGGAAGGACGGCCGTGCACATCGTCATTATGGGCTGCGGAAGAGTGGGCTCCGCCCTCGCGCAGACCTTGGAGCAGCAGGGGCATACGGTCGCGGTGATCGACCAGGACCCCACCGCGTTCCGTCGGCTGGGAGCGGGATTCGGCGGTCGTCGGGTCACCGGGGTCGGCTTCGACCAGGACACCCTCCGCGAGGCCGGAATCGAGGACGCGGGGGCGTTCGCCGCCGTCTCCAGTGGTGATAATTCCAACATCATCGCCGCCCGTGTGGCCCGCGAGATGTTCGGTGTCGAGAACGTTGCCGCCCGCATCTACGACCCCAAGCGTGCCGAGGTCTACCAGCGGCTGGGCATCCCGACCGTGGCGACCGTACGGTGGACCGCCGACCAGATGCTGCGCCGGCTGCTGCCCTCGGGCGCGGAGCCGCTGTGGCGCGACCCGAGCGGCGGTGTACAGCTCGCCGAGGTCCACGCCTCCGCCGCCTGGATCGGGCACAAGGTGAGCCGGCTGCAGGACGAGACCGGCGTCCGCGTCGCGTTCCTCACCCGGCTGGGCGAGGCGATGCTGCCGACCTCGCAGACGGTTCTGCAGGAGGGCGACCTCGTCCACGTGATGATGCGCACGGACGAGATCGCCAAGGTCGAGGAAGCCTTCGCCGAAGGTCCCGAGGAGGCACACGCATGAGGGTCGCGATCGCCGGAGCGGGCGCGGTGGGCCGTTCCATCGCGGGCGAACTGCTGGAGAACGGCCACGAGGTGCTGCTGGTCGACAAGGCGCCGACCGCCATCTCGGTGGAGCGGGTGCCGCAGGCGGAGTGGCTGCTGGCCGACGCGTGCGAGATCACTTCGCTGGACGAGGCGGCGCTGCAGCGCTGCAACGTGGTCATCGCGGCCACCGGTGACGACAAGGTGAACCTGGTCGTCTCGCTGCTCGCGAAGACCGAGTACGGCGTTCCGCGCGTGGTCGCCCGGGTCAACAACCCGAAGAACGAGTGGCTCTTCAACGAGTCCTGGGGCGTCGACGTCGCGGTGTCCACGCCGCGCCTGATGTCGGCGCTGGTGGAGGAGGCGGTGAGCGTCGGCGACCTGGTCCGGCTGCTGCGCTTCAGCCACGGCGACGCGAACCTGGTCGAGCTGACCCTGCCGCCGGAGTCCTCGGTGACCGGCACCCAGATCAGCGAGATCGACTGGCCGGAGGACACCTCGCTGGTGACGATCATCCGGGGCAACCGGGTGCTGACGCCGAGCCCGGAGGAGACCCTGGAGGCGGGCGACGAGCTGCTGTTCGTGGCGGCCCAGGCACGCGAGGAACAGCTGGAGGACCTCCTCCAGGCCAGGCGCTAGCCGCGGAGCACGGTGAAGGGGCGGGGCAGACCTTCGGGTCTGCCCCGCCCCTTCACCGTGCGGTGTGCTCCCGGCGGGGCCGGGCGGTGGTGGCTACTGCTCCCGCGAGGGGGTCTGGCCCGCCTTTCGGAGGCGTTCCGCTTCCTCCTCCGCCTCCATCTCGGCGAAGACGTCGATCGGCGGCGGTGCCTTCGCCAGGAACAGCCAGGTGAAGTACACCGCCAGCACCATCGGCGGCAGCTTCAGCGCGATCAGCAGCCAGCCCAGCTGGGTGGCGTCGCCCCACCAGTACAGCGGGAAGAGGATCGCGTACTTGGCGAGGAAGATCAGCCCCCAGGCCAGGCTCGCCTTGGTGTACGCCTTCTTGCGGCCGGGGTTCCGGGTGCGCCAGGAGAGGTTCTCCTTGAACACCGGACCCAGCACCACCCCGAGCAGCGGGTAGCCCACCAGCGCGGAGAGCGTGAACGCGATGCCCAGGCAGGCGCCGTAGATCATGCCCGGCAGATAGAAGCCCTTGGCGCTGCCCGTGAACAACGCGAAGGCGATGCCGACACCGACGCCGAACACACCGCTGAAGGCGTGTTTGACGGTGTCCCGGCGCACCAGCCGCACGATCACCAGCAGCACGGCCACCGCGCCCGCCGCGATCGCCGACATCTTCACGTCCTTGTTGACCGTGTAGATCATCACGAAGAGCAGCCCGGGGAGCATCGTCTCCAGGGTGCCGCGGATGCCGCCGAAGGCATCGAAGAGCGCCGCCTGTGTGACGGCCTTCTGGTCGGCCTCCGACTCAGTCGGATGCGCCTGCGTCGCCCGCGCTCCCGCCTCGGCGGGGCTCGGCTTGTCCCATGACGTCACCGGCTAGTGCTCCTGTCCGAGGGGTCGGAGTTCGTACTTCGGGTTGAAGAGGACCCGGCGGCCGTGGCTCATCGCGATCCGCCCGGAGGCGATCATGCGCCGGCCGGGTTCGATTCCCACGATCGAGCGACGCCCGAGCCAGACCACGTCCAGCGCGGCCGAGCCGTCGAACAGCTCCGCCTCCAGTGCGGGGACGCCCGCCCTCGGCCGCAGGGTGACGGTACGCAGCGTACCGGTCACCTTCACTATCTGGCGGTCGTGGCAGTCGCAGATCCGCGTGCACCCCGCGGCTTCTGCGTCCTCTTGCAGCTCCGCCGAATGCAGCTCTTCCTGGGTGGAGGACAGCCGTTCGATCATCCGGCGGAACCGGCCCGCCGGCCGGGCCGGTTTCGCGGGCTTCTCGGGACGCGGTTCAGCACTCATACAGGAAGCGTACCGGCGGCCCCACTACCTCTCGAAGCGGTATCCCATGCCCGGTTCGGTGATGAAGTGCACGGGGTGCGAGGGGTCGGCCTCCAGTTTGCGGCGCAGCTGGGCCATGTACACCCGGAGGTAGTTGGTCTCGGTCCCGTACGACGGGCCCCACACCTCCTGGAGGAGCTGTTTCTGGCTGACCAGCTTGCCGCCGTTGCGGACCAGGACCTCCAGCAGGTGCCATTCGGTCGGGGTCAGGCGGACGTCGCGGCCCTCGCGGACGGCCTTCTTCGCGGCCAGGTCCACGGTGAACCCGGCGGTCTCCAGGATCACCTCGGTGTCGCCCGAGCCGGCGGGCGGCTCGGCCCGGCGGACGGCGGCGCGCAGCCGGGCCAGCAGCTCGTCCATGCCGAAGGGCTTGGTGACGTAGTCGTCGGCGCCCGCGTCCAGCGCCTCGACCTTCTCGTCGGAGCTGTGGCGGGCGGAGAGCACCAGGATGGGGACGCGGGTCCAGCCGCGCAGCCCCTTGATCACCTCGACCCCGTCCATGTCGGGCAGCCCGAGGTCGAGGACGACCACGTCGGGGTGGCGGGCGGCGGCCAGTTCCAGGGCGCTCGCCCCGTCGGCCGCGGCGTCGACCTCGTACTTCCGCGCCTTCAGGTTGATCACGAGGGCACGGACGATCTGCGGCTCGTCCTCGACCACGAGCACCCGGGTCATTGAGGTCCTGCTTTCTCTCGTATGCGTACGCCGTCCTGCGGTGGGCCGGCGGGGTCCTGCGGTGCGGCAACGGGAACCTCCCCGGCCGCGGCCCCGGCCGCTTCCGGTTCCTCACCGTCCGCGGCACGCAGGTTCAGCACCATGGTCAGGCCGCCCCCGGGGGTGTCCTCCGCGGTCAGGGTTCCCTCCATCGCCTCGGCGAATCCACGGGCGACGGCGAGGCCGAGGCCCACTCCGGCACCCCGCGGGGAGTCCCCGTGCCGCTGGAAGGGGGCGAAGATCCGCTCCTTGGCCTCGTCGGGGACGCCGGGGCCGCGGTCCACGACCCGGACCTCCACCCGGTCCCCCAGCACGCTGGCCGCCACGGTGACGGGCCGCCCGTCGGGGCTGTACTTGACGGCGTTCTCGACCACATTGGCGACCGTACGCTCCAGCAGCCCGGGATCCACCGCCACCATCGGCAGCGTCTCCGGGATGTCCAGCTGCACGCTGTCCTCGGGTACGCCGCCCAGCGCCATCGGCACCACCTCGTCGAGGTCGACGGCGCGGATCAGCGGGGTGACGGTTCCGGTCTGGAGCCGGGACATGTCGAGGAGGTTGCCCACCACGTGGTCGAGCCGGTCGGCGCCCTCCTCGATGCCGGCGAGCAGCTCGGCCCGGTCTTCCTCGGACCAGTCCACGTCGTCCGAGCGGAGCGAGGAGACGGAGGCCTTGATGGAGGCGAGCGGGGTGCGCAGGTCGTGGCTGACCGCAGCCAGCAGGGCGGTCCGGATCTTGTTGCCCTCGGCGAGCCGGCGGGCCTCCTCGGCCTCCCCGACCAGGCGCTGCCGGTCCAGGACCACCGCGGCCTGGGCGGCGAAGGCGCCCAGCACCCGGCGGTCCTCGGCGGGCAGCACCCGGCCGGAGAGGGCCAGGGCCATGTGCTCGCCGACCGGCATGTCCACGTCCGCGTCCTCGGGGCGGGCCACCGGGTTCGGGCCGACGCTGCCGGCCGGGATCCAGGGCTCGGTGTCGCCCTGCCGTTCCAGCAGGGCCACCGATTCCATGCCGAAGGTCTCGCGGACCCGTTCCAGCAGCGCGGACAGGGTGGTCTCGCCGCGCAGCACGCTGCCGGCGAGGAAGGAGAGGATCTCCGATTCGGCGCGCAGCCGGGCCGCCTGCTGGGTGCGGCGGGCGGCCAGGTCCACCACCGAGGCCACGGCCACCGCCACCGAGAAGAACACCACGATGGCGACGATGTTCCTGGGGTCGGAGATGGTGAACCGGTGCAGCGGCGCGGCGAAGTAGTAGTTGAGCAGCAGGGACCCGAAGGCGGCGGAGGCCAGGGCCGGGAACAGTCCGCCGAGCAGCGCCGCCGCCACGGTGAGCGTCAGGAACAGCAGCACCTCGTTGGCGATGCCCGGGTCCGCGTCGATGTGGGTGAGCAGGAGGGCCAGCAGGGGCGGGAACACCACGGCGACCACCCAGCCGGCCAGGGTCCGGGTGCGGCCCAGCAGGGCCCCGGCGCGGGCGGCCGGCAGTCCACGGCCGCGGCCCCGGCCGCGGGCCGCCTCCTCGTGGGTGACGATGTGCACGTCCAGGTCGGGGCCCGATTCCCGGGCGACGGTGGCTCCGACACCCGGCCCGAACATGTACTGCCAGGCCTTGCGGCGGCTGGATCCGAGCACGATCTGGGAGGCGTTCACGCCCCGGGCGAATTCGAGGAGCGCTTCGGGAACGTTGTCGCCGATCACATGGTGAAACGTTCCGCCCAGGTCTTCGACCAGGGTGCGCTGGAGCGCGAGCTCCTTGGGCGAGGCGGCGGTCAGCCCGTCGCTGCGGGCGATGTAGACGGCGAGCACCTCGCCGCCCGCGCCCTTCTCCGCCAGCCGCGCCGCCCGGCGGATGAGCGTACGGCCTTCCGGTCCCCCGGTGAGGCCGACCACGATCCGCTCCCGGGCCTGCCAGGGCGAGCGGATGCCGTGCTCCCCCCGGTACTGCTGGAGGTACTCGTCGACCCGGTCGGCGGTCCACAGCAGGGCCAGCTCGCGCAGCGCGGTCAGGTTCCCGGGCCGGAAGTAGTTCGACAGCGCCGCGTCGACCTTGTCCGGCTTGTAGATGTTGCCGTGGGCCATCCGGCGGCGCAGGGCCTGCGGGGACATGTCGACCAGCTCGATCTGATCGGCCCGCCGCACCACCTCGTCGGGCACGGTCTCGCGCTGCCGCACCCCGGTGATCGCCTCCACGACGTCCCCGAGCGATTCCAGGTGCTGGATGTTGACGGTGGAGACCACGTCGATACCGGCCCGGAGCAGCTCCTCCACGTCCTGCCAGCGCTTGGCGTTGCGCGAGCCCGGCACATTGGTGTGGGCGAGCTCGTCGACCAGCGCTATGGCGGGACGGCGCGCCAGCACCGCGTCCACGTCCATTTCGGTGAACGCCGAGCCGCGGTAGCTCAGCTCACGGCGCGGCACCAGCTCCAGACCGTGCAGCAGCACTTCCGTACGAGGCCGCCCGTGGTGTTCGACAAAGCCCACCACGCAGTCCGCGCCCCGCTCCAGCCGCCGGTGCCCCTCGGCCAGCATCGCGTACGTCTTGCCCACGCCCGGAGCCGCACCCAGGTAGATCCGAAGCTTGCCGCGTCCCATGTGTCCCATTCTCACGTACGTTCCTCACGCACGTTTCCCCCGCACGCGGACGGGCCGCACTCCTTGCGGGGAGCACGGCCCGGTACGGTCCTCAGGGACGTTTCGCGTGGTCAGCGGACCTCGGTGATCTCCGGGCCGCGCTCCAGCTGGCCCATTCCGCCGGAGAAGCGGGAGCCCTCCGCGTCCTCCGTCTGCACACCGTCCGGCACCATCTGGGCGTCGTTCGGCAGCTTCAGGACGATCGGGTCGCGCGGAGCCATCGGTCCCTCACCGCGCACCACCACGGTGTCACGGAAGATCGTCTCCAGCAGGCCGGCCGACTCGGGCTGCACCGCGCCCTGCCCGGAGATCACTCCGCGCAGGAACCAGCGCGGGCCGTCGACGCCCACGAAGCGCACCAGCTGTGCGCCGCGGGTGCCGTCCGGCAGCGGGACCGGGACCTGCGCGCGCAGCTCCCAGCCCAGCGGGCCCTGGACCTCGTCGATGATGCCGCCCTGTTGGGTGATGCCCGAGGCGATCTCCTCGCGGACCTCACCCCAGATGCCTTCCTTCTTGGGCGCCGCGAAGGCCTGCAGCTGCACGGCGCTGTCGCGCAGCACCACGGTCGCGGCGACGATCGCGTCCCCGGCGACCTCGACGCGCAGCTCCATGCCCTCGACACCCGGTACGAAGATGCCGCCGAGGTCGACCCGGCCCTCGGCCGGATCGCCGGGCACCTCGGAGACATCCCAGGGGCCGTCCGGCCGCGGGGCCGGCGGCAGGTTCACCCGGCGCTGGGCGCCGGTGTCGAACTCGTCCGATTCCTCGGCGTACTCGCTCTCCTCCGCCCCGGCGCCGTCGACGACCTGCTCGGCCGCGCCACCGTCCTTGACGGAGCTGTTCTTCTTGCGACGTCCGAACACGTCACTGTCCTTCCCGGTCGGATACGACCGAAGCGTAGCCATTCCCACCCTGCTGACCAGCGCCGTTTCCGGCCACAGCCGCATGACCGCCGGTGGAGCCGAAACCCCCCTCGGCCCGGGCCGAGCCGGGAAGCTCCGCCACCTCGTGGAAGCGCACCCTCTCGACTCGCTGGACAACCAGCTGGGCAATGCGGTCGAAGCGCTCGAACCGGACGCTCTCGCGAGGGTCGAGATTGACCACGATCACCTTGATCTCCCCACGGTACCCGGCATCCACCGTCCCCGGGGCATTCACGAGCGCGAGCCCGCACCGGGCGGCCAGGCCGGACCGGGGGTGCACGAAGGCGGCGTAGCCGTCGGGCAGGGCGATGGACACCCCGGTGGGGAGTACGGTCCGCTCGCCGGGGGCGAGCTCCGCGGCCTCGGTGGTGACCAGGTCGCAGCCGGCGTCGCCGGGGTGGCCGTACGCCGGAAGGGGCACCTCGGGATCGACGCGGCGGATCAGTACGTCCACGGGTGCGTGGTTGCCGTTCATGGTCATCAGGGGTTCACCTCGAAGGCGCGGGCGCGCCTGACCTGGTCCGGGTCGGCCATGGCCGCCCGGATCTCCTCGGGTCGGCCGTTCTCGATGAAGTGGTCGACCTTGACTTCGATGAAGAGGGCGTCGGCGCGTACCGCGACCGGGCCCTCCGGGCCGCCTATCCGGCCGACGGCCGTACAGAAGATCTTCCGCCCGGCCACCGCGGTGACCTCCGCCTCCAGGTACAGCACGGTGTCCACGGGCACCGGGCGCAGGAAGTCGGTCTCCAGCCGGCCGGTGACCGCGATGACGCGCAGCAGCCAGTTCAGGGAGCCGAGGGTCTCGTCCAGAGCGGTGGCGAGGACTCCGCCGTGAGCGAGGCCGGGGGCGCCCTGGTGGGCGGGCCTGACGGTGAACTCGGCGGTGACGCGGACGCCGTCGCCGGCCCGGGCCTCCAGGTGGAGCCCGTGCGGCTGTCCGCCGCCGCAGCCGAAACAGTGCTCGTAGTGCGCGCCGAGGAGTTCGCCGGGGGCCGGCGCGTCGGGGTGCCGGACCGGCGCCGCGGCATCGGCCGGGGGCGTCAGGCTTGTGTTTCGTCCACTCACAGCCGCAGACCTTACCCGCGCGGCTACCCGCCGGTCGCCCCGTGCCAAGCTTGGAACCATGCAGCTTTCCCCCGCGCACCACGACGAACGTCTGACCGCCCCCCGCGCCTGGTGGGGCATCACCGTGCTGATGGGCCTGGCCTGTGCCCTGATGCTGGTGCCGCTGGGGACCGCGGCCGTACTGGCCGGGCTGGTCGGCGGGACGGCGTTGACGGGGCTGCTGGTGAGCTCCTACGGGAGCGCCCGGGTGCGGGTGGTGAACGGCTCGCTGGCGGCCGGGGATGCGCGGATTCCGGTGTCCGCCCTGGGCGAGCCCGAGATCCTGGACGCGGAGCAGGCGCGCGCCTGGCGCACGTACAAGGCGGATACCCGGGCGTTCATGCTGATGCGCAGCTACGTCCCGACGGCGGTCCGGGTGGAGGTCACGGACCCGTCCGACCCGACCCCGTACGTGTACGTCTCGACGCGCGAGCCGGAAGCCCTGGCCACTGCCATCCGCTCCGCCCGCACCACCGCCTGACCACCCGAGGGCTCAGGCCGGCGGGAGCGGGTGCGGGTCGGGAGGCTGGGGCAGGGGCGGCTGGGCCGCCAGCGCGTGCCACGGCACCGCGCGTTTGCGCAGGTCCGCGCGGATCTTCTCGGCGAGCTTCTTGGTGTCGCGGCGGTTCATGACCGCCCCGACCGCCGCGCCCACCATGAACGGGGTCAGCATCGGCAGGTTGCGGAACATCCGCTTCATGATCTGCTGCCGCAGTTCCCGCTTCATCTGCCCGCCCAAGGCGGCGTTCAGCGTGGTCGGCTTGGTCAGATCGACGCCGCGCTCTTCCGTCCACGCGGTCAGGTAGGCGAAGCTGCGCTGGCCGAGGCCGCCCGGCGGGCGCAGGCCGTAGACCTCGTGGAGCTCGGCGACGAGCTTGAGCTCGATCGCCGCGACCCCGGTGATCTCGGCGGCCAGCTCCGCCGGCATGGCGGGCGGCACGGGAAGCATCGCTGCCGCGCCGATGCCCGCGCCCACGGTCGAGGTGCCGTGTGCGGCACCGGCGATCAGCTTGTCGGCCAGCTGATCGGGACCGAGGCCCGGGAACTGTGCGCGCAGCGTCGCCAGGTCGCGTACGGGAACGCGCGGGGCGAGGTCGATGACCCGGTCGGCGATGTACACGGCGATCACCCGGGCGTAGCCGCCCGCGCGTGCGCCGTGTTTCACGGCTCCCTTCCGGAGCCCGGCGATCTTCTGCCGGGCCGTACCGCCGGTCTCCACGACCGCCGGCACCGGCTCTCCGTCCGCCTCGGGCCCGGCGGGCACCGGGGCTGCATCGGGTACGGCGGGCGCTGCGGGAGCGGCGGGGCCCGTTTCCGGGCCCGTTGCCTCCACGTCCGCCGGCACCGACTCACCCTGCCTGCGGAGCAACCGCTTGCGGAACGGTGTCGAGCCTGTCACGGCCTGCTGCCTCAGTCGCAGTCGCGGCAGATGGGCTGGCCGTTCTTCTCGCGCGCCAGCTGGCTGCGGTGGTGCACCAGGAAGCAGCTCATACAGGTGAACTCATCGGCCTGCTTGGGCAGCACCCGGACGGCCAGCTCCTCGTTGGAGAGGTCCGCACCCGGCAGCTCCAGGCCCTCGACCGCGTCGAAGTCGTCGACGTCGACCGCCGAGGACGACTTCTCGTTGCGCCGGGCCTTCAGCTCTTCAATGCTGTCGTTGTCGACGTCGTCGTCGGTCTTGCGTGGGGTGTCGTAGTCCGTTGCCATTGTTCGCTCTCCCCCTCTGGGTGTTAGCGGTGTCTCAGCGCACGTAACGCGCGAGAGGCCGGACTTGTGCCCGACCTGAGGCGGAGATTTTGCCTCACATCAAGGTCTGTTACTCAATCGACACCCAGCCGCCCCCCTGAAGGAGCGATGTGCCGGTATGTCGAGCGGGACCGTACACGGTCCGGAGGCCGTCGTGCACGAGCGCCACCCCGTGTATTTTCCGCCGTTCGGGGTGCCGGAAACCCGGACTTTCCCGGGCTTTCCGGGACTCCCGGGGTCACGGACCGTGCAGGCACGGGCACTCGGCACTGTGATCGATCACACAGCCGACGGCCATCCCGCCCGCCCTCGGGTTCAGCCGAGAGCGAACAGGAGTGCGTCCGTCAGATCGGCAGGGTGACGCGCATCACCAGGCCACCGCCCTCATGGGGCTCGGCGTGGATCCGGCCGCCGTGTGCGCGCGCCACAGAGCGTGCGATGGACAGACCGAGCCCGACACCCTTGTCGCTGCCCGTTCGCTCCGTACGGAGGCGCCTGAAGGGCTCGAAGAGGTTGTCGATCTCGTACGCGGGAACCACCGGGCCGGTGTTCGAGACCACGAGCACCGCCTGGCCGTGCGCGACCTCGGTGGCGACCTCCACCCAGCCGCCCTCCGGCACGTTGTACCGCACGGCGTTCTGCACCAGGTTGAGGGCGATCCGCTCCAGCAGGACGCCATTGCCCTGGACCACCGCCGGGGCCCGCTCCCCGCGGATCTCCACGCCCTTCGCCTCGGCCTCGCCGCGCGCCTGGTCGATGGCGCGCGAGGCGACCTCGGCCAGGTCCACCGGTTTGCGCTCGACGATCTGGTTCTCGCTGCGGGCCAGCAGCAGCAGGCCCTCGACCAGCTGCTCGCTGCGCTCGTTGGTGGCCAGCAGCGTCTTGCCGAGCTGCTGGAGCTCCGTCGGGGCCCCGGGATCGGACAGGTGCACCTCGAGGAGGGTCCGGTTGATCGCGAGCGGGGTCCGCAGCTCGTGCGAGGCATTGGCCACGAACCGCTGCTGGGCGGTGAAGGCCCGTTCCAGCCGGTCCAGCATCTCGTCGAAGGTGTCGGCGAGCTCCTTGAGCTCGTCGTCCGGGCCGTCCAGCTCGATCCGCCGGGTGAGGTCGGAGCCGACCACCCGCCGGGCCGTCCTGGTGATCTTGCCCAGGGGCGAGAGCACCCGGCCGGCCATCGCGTAGCCGAAGGCGAACGCGATGATGGACAGCCCGAGCAGCGCCATCAGGGACCGGCTGAGCAGGTCGTCCAGGGCGTGCTTGCGCTGGATGTCCATACAGGCGGCGACCGCCGCATTGAGCTCGTCGGCGTTCTTGACCAGGCTCACGGCCCGGCAGGTCTCGCTGGTGACCTGGACGTCCTGACCACCGACGATCTTGAACGGCGGCGGCAGGCCGGCCCGCATGGTCTGTGCGGCCAGCAGGTAGATGATCGACAGCAGCAGGATTCCGGCGATCAGGAACATGCCGCCGTACAGCAGGGTGAGCCGTATCCGGATGGTCGGTCTCAGCCAAGGGAAAGGACCCTCGGGCGGGCCGGGGTCCCAGGTCGGTTTCGGTGGTGCCGGCGCCGCCGGTGGCACCGGTGTGGTGGCCATCCGGGTCAGATCCGGTAGCCGGAACCGGGCACCGTCACGATGACCGGCGGTTCGCCCAGCTTCCGCCGCAGGGTCATCACGGTCACCCGCACCACGTTGGTGAACGGGTCGGTGTTCTCGTCCCACGCCTTCTCCAGCAGCTGTTCGGCGGAGACCACCGTGCCCTCGCTGCGCATGAGCACCTCCAGCACCGCGAACTCCTTGGGCGCCAGCTGGACCTCCTTGCCGTCCCGGAACACCTCGCGCCGGTTCGGGTCCAGCTTGATCCCGGCCCGCTCCAGCACGGGCGGCAGCGCGACGGTGGTACGCCGGCCCAGGGCGCGTACGCGGGCGGTCAGCTCGCTGAACGCGAAGGGCTTGGGCAGGTAGTCGTCCGCGCCGAGCTCCAGGCCCTCGACCCGGTCGCTGACGTCACCGGAGGCGGTCAGCATCAGCACCCGGGTGGGCATGCCCAGTTCGACGATCTTGCGGCAGACGTCGTCGCCGTGCACCAGAGGAAGATCCCGGTCGAGCACGACCACGTCGTAGTCGTTGACCCCGACGCGCTCCAGGGCCGCCGCGCCGTCGTACACGACGTCCACGGCCATGGCCTCCCGGCGCAGCCCGGTGGCCACCGCATCGGCGAGCAGCTGCTCGTCCTCGACGACGAGTACGCGCACGTCGATTTCCTTCCTCTGAGCCCAGACGGGCAGGTCCATTGCGCCATCCATCCTGCCCGTTTCGGCGGTAAACCGGCTGTAAGGCGCCCCAGAGGGCCGTTCGGGGAGGCGGAAGTGAGGATTCCCTCGCTTCTCGAGGTTTCTGGGCCCAGGGTGCCGGGGAGGACGACAGAACACCCCGACCACCGATCACCTACCTCCCGGACACCTCCGTGCCACGAAGAGGGGGCGCAACCGCCATGGACGCATTCACCGCAGGTCTCCTGCAGCGCATTCGCACCACCGAGTCGGACCTCAACCGGGCCCAGCAAACGGGCGACGACTTCCTCGCGGAGGTCGAACAGGCGGAACTGGAGGACCTCCACCGCCTCGCGGCGGAACACGGCGTCAGCGTCACCGCGGCGTAGCCCTGCCGGGCGCGCAGCCCTGCCGGTGCGGGGCCCGGCCCCGCGCCGCGGGGCCGGGCCGCCCGGTCAGTCGTGGTCAGTCGTGCCAGGCCCCTGCCGCCTCCAGCAGGGGCTGGATCGCCTCGAACACCCCCGGGCTCGCCGCGATCGCGAGCTCGCCCGAGGCCACCGCGCCCGGCCGGCCGCCCGTACGGGCCCCTGCCTCCCGGGCGATCAGCTCCCCCGCCGCCAGGTCCCACGGGTTGAGCCCGCGCTCGTAGTACCCGTCCAGCCGGCCGCAGGCCACGTCGCACAGGTCCACCGCCGCCGAGCCGCCCCGCCGGATGTCCCGCACCACCGGGATGATCTGCGCGGCGACCTCCGCCTGGTGCGCCCGCCGCTCCTGGAGGTAGCCGAAGCCGGTGCCGATCAGTGCCTGGTCCAGCGGTGCGGCCGGACGGCAGGCCAGCCGTACGTCACCCAGCCAGGCCCCGCCGCCCAGCACCGCGTGGTAGGTCTCCCCGCGGAGCGGGGCGCAGACCACGCCCACGACCGTCTCGCCCCGGTATTCGGCCGCGATCGACACCGCCCAGGCCGGCAGGCCGTACAGGTAGTTCACGGTGCCGTCCAGCGGGTCCACGACCCACCGCACTCCGCTCGTGCCCTCGCTGTCCGAGCCCTCCTCGCCGAGCAGCCCGTCCTGCGGCCGGTGCTCCGCCAGGAAGCCGGTGATCAGCTTCTCCGCCGCGATGTCCATCTCGGTCACCACGTCGATCGGGCTGGTCTTGGTGGCGGCCACCGCCAGCTCGGCCGGCCGGCCGTCCCGCAGCAAGGCCCCCGCCCGCCGGGCCGCCTCCCGGGCCAGCTCCAGCAGTTCCGCCTTCAGCTCCTCCGTCGGCACAGCAATGCTCCTCACGCGTACGGGCTGTCCACGCCGGCGGCTGCCGGCCGCGGCTCGCGCGCCGGGCAGCAGCCCACCGCGCACAGGTCCTGGGCGGGGCCGAGCAGCCCCAGCGCACAGCGCTCGACCGGCTCGCCGCGCTCGCTCGCGGCCCGCTCCAGCACCAGATCGCGGACCGCCGCCGCGAACCGCGGGTCGGCGCCCACGGTGGCCGACCGGGCCACCGGGAGGCCCAGCTCGGCCGCCTTGGCCATCGCCTCGGTGTCGAGGTCGTACAGGACCTCCATGTGGTCCGAGACGAAGCCGATCGGCACCATCACCACCGCCGGAGCCCCGTCGGCCTGCTCGGCCTCCAGGTGGTCGCAGATGTCCGGCTCCAGCCACGGGATGTGGGGGGCGCCGCTGCGCGACTGGTAGACGAGCTGCCACGGCCGTTCCACGCCCGTCTCGACGCGCACCGCGTCGGCGATCACCCGGGCGACGTCCAGGTGCTGGCGGACGTACGCGCCGCCCTCGCCGCCCGAGGTGTGGTCCTCGGCCGGACCGGAGGCGTCGGCCGCCGCGGTCGGGATGGAGTGCGTGGTGAAGGCCAGCCGGGCCCCGTCCCGTACGCCCTCGGGGAGGGAGTCCAGCGCGGCCAGCACCCCGTCGATCATGGGCTGCACAAAGCCGGGGTGGTTGAAGTAGTGCCGCAGCTTGTCCACCCGCGGCAGGTCGAAGCCCTCCTGCTCGAGCACGGCCAGCGCGTCTGCGAGGTTCTCGCGGTACTGGCGGCAGCCCGAGTACGAGGCATAGGCGCTGGTGGCCAGCACGGCGATGCGGCGCCGCCCGTCGGCCGCCATGTCGCGCATCACGTCCGTCAGGTACGGCGCCCAGTTCCGGTTGCCCCAGTAGACCGGGAGGTCCATGCCGTGGTCGGCGAAGTCCTTCCGGAGGGCGTCCAGCAGCTCCCGGTTCTGCGCGTTGATCGGGCTGACCCCGCCGAAGCCGAAGTAGTGCTGCCCGACCTCCTTGAGGCGCTCGCGCGGGATGCCCCGGCCGCGGGTCACGTTCTCCAGGAAGGGCACGACGTCGTCGGGTCCCTCCGGGCCGCCGAAGGACAGCAGCAGGAGGGCGTCGTAGGGGCGGGCCGGGCCGGCAGCGCCGTTCGCGGGGCTGGGGAGCTGGTCTGACATGCTTCGAATCCTGCCACCCGACACCGACGGCCGTGCATCCGGCCGAAGACTTCGTCACCCCGGTTTCCCGCCCCCTCCCTCCCCGCGCGGGCGCGTTGCTACCAGCCGTAACCTGTACGAGCCATTGACGTCCCTTACGGAGGGCAGCGTGCCCAGTCCCTACCGCGCGATATTCGCCGCCCCCGGCACCACGGCGTTCAGCACCGCCGGATTCATCGGACGGCTGCCGCTGTCCATGGTGGGCATCGGAATCGTGACGATGATCTCCGAGCTCACCGGCCGCTACAAGCTGGCCGGCCTGGTCACCGCCACCCTCGCCCTGGCCGCCGCCGTGATGGGCCCCCAGGTGTCCCGCCTGGTCGACCAGTACGGCCAGCGCCGGGTGCTGCGGCCCGCCACGCTCATCGCCGTGGCCTCGGTGTCCGGGCTGCTGCTCGCCGCCGCGAACGGCCTGCCGGAGTGGACCTGGTTCGTGTTCGCCGTGGGGGCCGGCGTGGTGCCGAGCGTCGGCTCGATGATCCGGGCCCGCTGGACGGCGATCTACCGGGACTCCCCGCGCGAGCTGCACACCGCCTACTCCTTCGAGTCCGTGGTGGACGAGATCTGCTTCATTTTCGGCCCGATCCTGGCCATCGGACTGTCCACCACCTGGTTCCCCGAGGCCGGCCCGCTGGTCGCCGCGGTCTGCCTGCTGGTGGGCACCTGGTGGCTGACCGCACAGCGGAGCACCGAGCCGGAACCCCACCCGCGCGCCACCCACACCGAGGGGGACAAGGGCTCCGCCCTCCGCTCCCCCGGCCTGCAGGTCCTGGTGGCCACCTTCGTGGCCACCGGCGCGATCTTCGGCTCCATCGACGTGGTGACCCTGGCCTTCGCCGAGGAGGAGGGGCACAAGTCGGCGGCCAGCGTCGTGCTGGCGGTCTGGGCCCTCGGCTCCTGCCTGGCGGGCGTGGTCTTCGGCCTGCTGCACCTGAAGGGCAAAGCCGAACGCCGCTGGGTACTGGGCGTCAGTGCGATGGCCGTGAGTATGATCCCCCTGCTACTGGCCGGGAACCTGCCGTTTCTGGCCGTGGCGCTCTTCGTCTCGGGTCTCGCCATCGCTCCGACGATGGTCACGACGATGGCCCTGATCGAGACGCACGTACCACGCGCGAAGCTGACCGAGGGCATGACCTGGACAAGCACCGGGCTCGCGGTCGGGGTCGCGCTCGGGTCCTCCGTGGCCGGCTGGGTCATCGACTCGTCGGGCGCCCGGACCGGGTACGTCGTCTCCATCTCGGCGGGGGCTGCCGCGGCGGCGGTTGCGTTCGCGGGTTACCGCCGGCTGACGAGGCCGGCGCAAGGGGAGGAGACCTCTGGCGATGGGGACGGCGACAGCAGGGAAGTCCGGGAGCACGTGGCGTAACTGGGCGGGCAACGTGTCCGCGACACCGGCCCGCGTAGTGGAACCGGCCTCGGTCGGAGACGTTCAGGAGGCGGTCCGGCGGGCCGCCGAGCAGGGACTGAAGGTGAAGGCGGTCGGCACCGGCCACTCCTTCACCGCGGCGGCGGCCACCGACGGCGTACTGATCAGGCCGCAGGCGCTCGCCGGGATCCTGGAGATCGACCGGTCGGCGGGCACCGTGAAAGTGGCGGCCGGCACCGTTCTGAAGGACCTCAACCAGGCCCTGGCCAGGGAGGGCCTGTCGCTCACCAACATGGGCGACATCATGGAGCAGACGGTTTCCGGGGCCACCGGCACCGGCACCCACGGCACCGGCCGGGACTCCGCCTCCATCGCGGCCCAGATCCGCGCGCTGGAGCTGGTCACCGCGGACGGGCGGATGCTCGTCTGCTCCGAGAAGGAGAACCCGGAGGTCTTCGCGGCGGCCCGGATCGGGATCGGGGCTCTGGGCGTGGTCACCTCGATCACCTTCGCGGTGGAGCCGCTGTTCTTCCTCACCGCCCGCGAGGAGCCGATGGGCTTCGACCGGGTGATGGACGAATTCGAGCAGCACTTCGCGGAGAACGAGCACTTCGAGTTCTACTGGTTCCCGCACACCGGCAACTGCAACACCAAGCGGAACAACCGCAGCCCGGGCCCGGCCGCCCCGCCCGGCGCGGTCAGCGCCTGGGTGGAGGACGAGCTGCTGTCGAACGGCCTCTTCCAGGCCGTCAACTCGCTGGGCCGCGCGGTCCCCGGGACCATTCCCGGCATCGCCCGGATCGCCAGCCGGGCCCTGTCCGCGCGCACCTACACGGACATCCCGTACAAGGTGTTCACCAGCCCGCGCCGGGTCCGGTTCGTGGAGATGGAGTACGCCCTTCCGCGCGAGCGGGTGGTCGCGGCGCTGCGGGAGCTGCGGGCCATGGTGGACCGCTCTGACCTGCGGATCAGCTTCCCGGTGGAGGTCCGGACGGCTCCGGCGGACGACATCGCCCTGTCCACCGCCTCCGGCCGGGACACCGCGTACGTCGCGGTGCACATGTACCGGGGCACCCCGTACCAGGCGTACTTCACGGCCGCCGAGCGGATCTTCACCGCACACGGCGGGCGCCCGCACTGGGGGAAGGTGCACACCCGGGACGCCGGGTACTTCGCCGAGGTCTACCCGCGGTTCGGGGAGTTCACCGCGCTGCGGGACCGGCTGGACCCGGACCGGGTGTTCGGCAACGACTACCTGCGCCGGATCCTCGGGGACTGAACCCGGCGGGCCCGGTCAGGACGTGCTCTCCAGGCCGCGCTCGCTGCCCGCCCCCCGGCCGGTGTCGCCACCCGGCGCCGCCGGTCCGGGGGTCGGGGGCGGGGTCGGTGCCGGGGTCGGCCCGGGCGGTGTGGGAGTCGGGGTCGGCGTGGGAGCGGGGGTCGGCGGCGTCGGGTCCGGGTCCGGGTCCGGCGGGGTGGGACCGGTGGAGTGCCTGCGGGTGCCGTCGGTACCGGCAGTCCCGTCGGTCCCGTCGGTATCGGCCGTACCGGTCTCCGGGTTGCCGGACCGTTCCTCCCGGCCCTGCCGTCCGCCGCCCGAACCGTCGTCGCCCTTGTCTCCCTTGTCGCCCTCACCCGCCCGGGACTTGACGGGACCACCGGGCAGCACGGACCGCCCGTCACTGCTCACCGGTGAGCCGGCAAAGGCCTCGTACGCGCCTATGCCGCCCATCGCGAGGGCGAAGGCCAGCCCGGCGGCGACCGCGCTGCGCTTCCAGCCCCGGTTCCGGCTGCCGTGGGTGGTGGCCGGGCTGAACTCGCCGACGGCGGGCGGGCCCGGCTCGGCCGGCACCGGGACCTGGCGGCCCTTCGGCGCGGCGGCCTCGCGCAGCTGGTCGCCGGTACGGCGGAAGAGGTGCTGGATCACGGGGCCGCCCGCGGTGGCCACCACGCTGACCACGCCGGCGCCCAGGATCGTGCCGTACACGCCGAGCTTCGAGGCGAGCAGGGCGGCGGCGACCGTGGCCAGCGAGGTCCCCGCGACCTGGGTCACACTCAGATCGAGCTTCTTCTTCTCGGTCGCCTTCTGACCCATCCTCAACCTCTGCTTCACCGGCCTACAGCAGTTACTGACCTCTGAGCGAAACCGATAGTTCCATTTCTGCGGATTCTGTGAAGCACACCACCCCAAATCGACCGCGGACGCAGGGGCGTCCGACCGGTCGGTCTCCCAACTCCCCTGCCGCCGGACAAGTTCGGCGGCGCGGCGGTCCACCCAGGTGGCCCGAATGGAGTACTGTGGCGAGCCCTGGGACCGTCCCTCCTTACGGATGTCCGGACCCGGGAGAGGGGGCCGGTTGATGGAGAAACGGCGCTCGAAACCGGCGAGAGTGCGCTATCGCACGGGTTTCTGCTGCACAGAGTGACCACCCGGTCACTGTCTGTGGCCAACAGGTAACCGTGCCATAACGGCGATCAAGGGCGCATGCCCGACACGCCGGTTTAACTCGGCAAGGTTGTGGCAGGCTGCACCCGGGCAGGCCACACTCGACTAGCGGAAGCAGCGACGCACGTGACGTCGGCAGGCACCACCCGGGAGGTCCCCATGCCCGAACTGCGTGTCGTGGCCGTCTCCAATGACGGCACACGACTGGTGCTCAAGGCTGCGGACAGCACGGAGTACACGCTTCCGATCGACGAACGGCTGCGGGCGGCGGTACGCAACGACCGTGCCCGGCTGAACCAGATCGAGATCGAGGTGGAGAGCCACCTCCGCCCGCGGGACATCCAGGCCCGGATACGTGCCGGTGCCTCCGCGGAGGAGGTCGCGCAGCTCGCCGGCATCCCCGTCGACCGGGTCCGCCGCTTCGAAGGGCCGGTCCTGGCCGAGCGTGCCTTCATGGCCGAGCGCGCCCGCAAGACCCCCGTACGCCGCCCCGGCGAGAACACCGGACCCCAGCTCGGCGAGGCCGTGCAGGAGCGGCTGACGCTGCGCGGGGCCGAGAAGGAGACCGTCCAGTGGGACTCCTGGCGCCGCGACGACGGCACCTGGGAGGTCCTGCTGGTCTACCGGGTGGCCGGTGAACCGCATTCCGCGAGCTGGACGTACGACCCGCCGCGCCGCCTGGTGGTGGCGGTGGACGACGAGGCCCGCTCGCTGATCGGCGAGTCGGACGACCTCCCGACCGCCCCCGAGCCGACGTTCCCGTTCGTACCGCGGATCGCGCGGCTGCCCCGGGACCGGCCGCTCGACCGCGCACTGGACCGCCAGCTCCCCGCCATCGCCTCGGCCGCGCCCCCGCCGGAGCCGGAGGAGGAGCGGGACACCCTGACCAGCCTGCTGGAGGCGGTACCGAGCTTCCGGGGCGACCTGGTGGTCCCGGAGCGGCCCGCCGCCGCGCCGGAACCGGAGCCGGAGGAGGCCGAGGAGGCCCCGCCGGCCGCTTCGGCGGGCGCAGGGGCGGCATACGCGGACGTGCTGATGCCGCGGACGGTGGCCGGCCATCGCGACCGGCTCACCGGTACCACGGACCGGCAGGCCGAGGCCGACGGAGTCCGGCCGGGCCGCCGCGCGGCGGTCCCCAGCTGGGACGAGATCGTCTTCGGCACCCGCCGCAAGAAGCAGGAATAGCCGCCCCGGAGCCACCCCGCGGGAACGCGCGGCCGTTCCGGGGCCGGTCCGGGGGTGCCGGCCCGGCACCCGCACCACGATGTGGCCCGGGGCCATACCGCGTACCCTCCCCCGGCACCGGCACCGCGTGGAACGCACGGCCCCCGGCAGCCGGCCAGGCGGGGCCCGCAGGGCCCCGGTCATGCACGCAGCCGCCCGGCCGGGGCCGGCAGGCACGGCGCGGCCCGGCGGAGCCGGCAGGCACGGCGCGGCCCGGCGGAGCCGGTAGGTATCGCGCGCAGGCGGATGGCGCTACTGCGGTTCCGGGCCCGTCGCCACCGGGCGGGACTCGTCCGAGGACCACTCCGACCAGCTGCCCGCGTACAGGGCCGCCGGGATGCCCGCGACCTCGAGTGCCAGCACCTGATGGGCTCCCGATACGCCGGAGCCGCAGTACACGCCCACCGGGGCTTCGCCGGAGGCGCCCAGGCCCGCGAAACGCGCCGCGAGTTCCTCCGCCGGGAGCAACCTGCCGTCGGGCCGTACGTTTTCGGCCGTCGGCGCCGACAGTGCGCCCGGAATGTGGCCTCCGACCCGGTCGATCGGCTCGATTTCGCCCCGGTACCGCTCCCCCGCCCGGGCATCCAGCAGGACGCCGGTCCGGGCGAGCGAAGCCGCCGCATCCGCGTCCAGCAGCCCCACGGCTCCCGGACTTGGCTTGAAATCGCCCTCCCCTTGCGAGGGCTCCTCGATCGTCAGTCCACCCCCCGCCGAGGTCCAGGCGACCAGGCCCCCGTCGAGGACCCGGACGTTGCCGTGACCCGTCCAGCGCAACAGCCACCAGGCCCGGGCCGCGGCCCAGCCCTGACCGCCGTCGTACACGACCACGGGCCTGTCCGCCGAGACCCCGGCCCGGCGCATCACCGCCCCGAACTCCTCCGCGTCCGGCAGCGGGTGACGGCCACCGGACCCAGGCGGACCTGCGAGTTCGCGGTCGAGATCGACGTACACGGCGCCGGGAAGGTGCCCGGCCTCGTACTCGGGCCGCAGATGGGGCCCGCCCAGCTGCCAGCGGATGTCGAGCAGGACCGGCGGGCGCGGACCGGCCAGTTCGGCCATCAGTTCGGATGCGGAGAGGATCGCAGTCATGGCTCCATCCTCTCCCCCTCCGCGGCCTCCGCGTAACACGCCGGACACCGACGTGCCGCACTGATTCGGTCATCTCTCGGGGCCCACTCGAAATGCGGCGCGGCCGGGGCGCGCCGCGGCCTGGGGAGTGCAAGCATCAGCAGCGGCAAGCAGACACCCGAGACGCGGAGGAGATTCGGCGATGACCGAGGCAGCACTGCGGCGCACAACCGGAGCACCGTGCTGGGTGAGCCTGATGGTCCACGGTCTCGGGACCACCGAGGACTTCTACAGCGCCCTGTTCGGCTGGGAGTACGCCCCGGGCCCGGAGCCGCTCGGCCCGTACGTCCGGGCGCTGCTCGACGGCCGTGAGGTGGCGGGCATCGGCCAGCTGCCCCCGGACCGCCATCTGCAGGTGGCCTGGACCACGTACCTGTCCACCGAGGACGCGGACGAGACGGCGGAGGCGATCCGCTGCTGCGGCGGCACGGTGGCGGTGGGCCCGCTGGACGCGGGGGACGCCGGGCGGATGGCCATCTGCTCCGACCCGGCCGGCGCGGTCTTCGGGATCTGGCAGTCCGGGGCCCACGCGGCCCCGCTGACCGGGGTGCACGGCACGCCGGTGTGGAACGAGCTGGTCACCCAGGACACCACGATGGTCGGCAAGTTCTACCAGTCCGTCTTCGGCCACGAGGCGGAGGCGGTGGTCTCGGCCGACTTCGACTATCTGACCCTGCATGTCGGGGGCCTGCCGGTGGCCTCGATCCACGGGGTGGGCCGCGCCCTGCCGCACGACCGGGGCGCGCACTGGATGACGTACTTCGAGGTCTCGGACGCCGACCGGGCCGCCGACCAGGTCGAAGAACTCGGCGGGCATGTGCTCCGGCCGCCCCGGGAGGGCGCGCTGGGCCGCCTGGCCATGGTCTCCGACCCGGAGGGCGCGGTCTTCACGGTCGTCCAGTCCATGCCCTGACCCGCCGGGCCGACGCGGCTCATGGCGCCTCCGGCAGGTCGCCGTCACCGGGACCGGGCAGGGGGCTGGTCGGGTCGTCGTAGAGCAGGGCGAGGCCGTCGGACCAGTGCGCGTTCACGTCGCCGCGAACCAGCCGGGAGCGGAGTGAGGCGAGGGCGGCGGGGAGGTCCTCGGTGCTGCGGGCGCCCACCAGCTGGTTGACGCCTTCCCGGAACTCGGCGTCCAAGAAGCCCGGGGCGAGCGGCCGGCGCCGCCAGAGGACGACCGGGTGGCCGGCGACGATCAGGTCGTGCAGCACCTCGGAGGTGGCGCCGCCGCCGGACAGGACCGGGACGGCGGAGGGCGGCAGGACCTGCAACTCGGTGCGCACTTCGCCGTCCAGGATCACCGGGACCGGTGGGCCGCCGTGGAGAAAGCGCCAGCGCGTTCGGCGCTGCTCGTTGATGGCGAGGCCCCCGGCGGTCGGGCCGCCCACGAGGCGGGTGACGATCGGGCGCTCGGCGCCCAGCATAAGGCCGCCGCGGGCGCCGAGGCGCCAGCGTTCGACGTCGAGGTCCGGCAACAGATCGGAGGGCAGCGCGAGCTGCAGTGGGGCGGCATAGCCGGTCCTGTCGCAGCGCTCCAGCGTCTCGGCGAGTGGCCGGGCCAGCAGACCCGGCAGGGCTTCGGGTGCGGCACCCTCCTCGTCGGCATGCATGGGGGTCACCTCGCTGTCGTCCCACACGATGGCGATCCGCCAGCCGTGCCGGCCGCTGTCATCGGCGGGGAAGATCTCCAGTAGTACCTCCGGCCCGGTCCGGTCGGAGGAGGTTCGCCGCGCGGAGGCATTGCCGCCGGCGCGCCGCCGCATACCGAGCAACTCGGTGCGCCCGGCGATGTGGGTGGTGCGGCCGAGCAGGGTGTGCACGTCGGTCCAGGTGGTGCCGGGTTCGTGGGCGGCGGAGTTGCGATCGGCGTGGTACAGATCGTGGGCGGTGAACAGCTGCTGGTACAGGTCCTCCTGCGGGTCCACGGTGACCGGCAGGTGCCGCAGTTCCTGGATCGGCACGGCAGTACGCACGTTCTGCCCGGAGATGCCCCTGAGCACCCCGATGACCTCGCCGTGGCCGAGGTCCACCACCGGGCCGCCGGACATGCCCGGCAGGATGGTGGGTCCGCCCACCAGCCTGAGCAGCCGTTCGTCGTCCGGTCCGTCGAACACTCCGTCGTTGGTGCAGCGGAAGCTGTGGAGCCGGGCCTCGCCGTCCACCATGCTCCAGCCGAAGCACACGGTCGGCCCACCGAGGACGACACTGCCGGGAGGACGTTCGGTGACCCAGACGCAGGGATGGTCGACCTCATCGAGCACCCGGATCAGCGCCAGGTCGGGCTCCGGCCCGCTGCCGGTTCGGGGGCGGTTGTCGAGCCCGGCCCACTCGACGACGCCGCTGAGCAACTGGTCGCCGTAGCCGATCCGCACCCTGTGAAGTCCGGCGCCCGTCGCGTGGAGCGAGTAGGCCGGGAGGACATGGGCGCTGGTCAGCACCCGGTTGGGCGAGACGAAGAAGCCACTGCCCACCATGCCGTCCACGCGCTCCGCACTGTGGACGCGGACGGTCGCCGCGGCTGCGAGGCGGCTGATCAGCTCTACGGGGTCCCTGCGGTCGGTCGGCGGCGACGCCGTCAGCCGGCCGCGGACCGTCGGCCCGTCCGCTGCCTCGGCCAGTGCCTCCGCCACGGACTTGTACTCGTGGCCGGCCCCCGCCAGAACCTTGGCGGCGACCCGGGCGAAGGGCCGGCTGTCCTGCGGGAGCCGCCAGCCCTCGGAAGACCCTGGAGCCGGGATGAGGGCCCGGAAGTCGAGGGTGCCGCCGAGGCGCCGGGCGACCCGGCCGGAGACACGGCTGACAACGTCCAGGACCCGCAGCGACTCACGCCGGGTCAGGGTGTCCAGCAGGGCCTCGCGGACGCCGGGCCGGAACTCGTACAGCGTCAGGTCCGGGTCGCTGTCCGATCCGGGCTGGTCCGGAACCTGGACGAGCAGCCCGGACAGGAAGAACTCGGCGAGATGGGCGGTGCCCGACCGGGGCATCATGGCCCGTTGGACCAGGCGCATCACCGGGAGCACGAGGGGCACCGCCGCCAGATAGCCGGCCAGCTCGAACGCCCCGGCCGACGCCTCGCCGCGGAAGCCCTCGACGAGCGCCGCCGGGTCGGCGGCTGCCGGGTCAGGGGCTGCCGGGTCGTGGTCCGAGCCCGGGAGCAGGGGCGGGAGCGGGAGCGGTTCGGCGCCGGCCCGGAGGGCCATCATCGGAATCCAGTCGCCCGCCTGCCCGGCGACCAGGCGGGCCCAGGGGGCCAGCCAGTCCGGGCGCAGTTCCAGTACCGGCACCCAGCGCTGGTGCCGGATCGGCCCCCGGGCAGCCCGCCGGTGCGGTGTCTGGGGGCGGAACAGCGCCGTTGCCCGGCCCGGTGCGCCGGAGCGGGCGAGGACGTGCTCCGGAACGAGGGCCGTACGGTGCCACAGGCTGTGCGGCAGGACCTGGAGGACGGCCACCGGCCGGGTGCGCGACCAGCGGTCGACCGCCTCCATGAGCTCCGGGCTGCGCCACAGCGGCCCCACCCCGTCGGTGAGCAGCAGGAGCAGTCGCCTGCCCGTGGGATCGGCGAGTTGCCGGGGCGGGAAGGCCCGCTGCGGCCTGCCGCGGGACGTGCGGTGGAACGGTTCCGGCCTCGGCCGGGGGGCGCCGGTGTCGAGCGACCAGGTGTCCGTCACCCGGAAGGCGCCGTGCGCCTCGAACAGTGTCTGTAGTTCGGTGGCCAGTTGCTGCCACATGGCCATCGATGGACCGGTGTCGACGACGAGGTCGACCGCGAACCGGCGTTCGGTGGGCGTCTTCCAGGCGGGCAGGAACATCAGGCTCTCGCCGCTTGCCCTGGCTGTCGCCTCCTCGTCCAGCAGAGGGGTGCCCGGACCGGGCGCGCGCTGCTTGAGCGGTCGCAGTGCCCGGGATATCGCCAGGGGGTCGGTCAGCACGCTCTCCCGGCCCACCCGCACCGGCGCGGCCCCGGCACCCCGCGGCCCCGGTACGGCATCCCCGGGCGGCTCTTGCAGTGCGGCAGCCGTCGGCGCCGTCACCGCATGCAGCGGCGTCTGCGGACGCGGGCCGGGGGTGCGGGCCGGCTGTCCCGTTTCCGTATCCGGTCCGGTGGAGCCGGCGGCCCCGGCCCCGGCTCCGGCTCCGGATCCGGCCTCCGGTTCGCGTGCCGGTGACGACCGTCCGAGGAAACGGGCCAGCCAGAGCGCGTCCGCCAGGTCCACGACGGACGGACCGTCGTCGTCCGCCGGCAGCCGGTACGGGCTCCGGCCCGCTTCCCCTGCCACCGGTCAGCCCTCGTTGAGCGGACGCAGCAGGTGGTCGACGATCAGACCGCGCTCCTCGGGGTCGGCCCAGAGCTGCTGGGCCAGAAGTGCCGCGTTGAGCAACTGGTCGTTGGCGAGTTCGGCGCCTTCGTCGTCCTGCTTGCGGAGGAACTCGCCGACGAGCTTCTCGTAGGCGGCTGTCGCTGGGGCGTCGGAGGGCGGCAGAAGGGCGTCCAGCAACCGGGCCAGCTTGTGCCGGTCCGGTCGGTGGATCTCCAGACGGATACAGCGCCGAAGGAAGGCAGGCGGGAACTCCCGTTCCCCGTTGCTGGTCATGACCACCAGGGGGAACTCGTGGCAGCGGACCCGGCCGCCGGTCAGCTCCACCCGTTCCTCGTCGTCCGCGGTCATCACGGTGGCGGTGGGCCGGCGCAGGCGGGCGAGTTCACGGACGGTGAACTCACCTTCCTCGAACACGTGGAGGAGATCGTTGGGGAAGTCCGCATCGCTCTTGTCGATCTCGTCGATGAGCAGGACGCGCGGGATCCGCCACGGCAACAGGGCGGTGCCCAGCGGGCCCAGCCGCAGGTAGTGTCCGATCTCGGGCGGTTCCGTCTCCTGCCCGCGCCCGAGCAGCCCGCTGTCCTGCAGGCGTCCGACGGCGTCGTACTCGTACTGCCCGTTCTGCAGGGTGGTGCGGCTGGTGACGGACCAGCGGAGCACCGGACCGAGCCCCAGTTCCCCGGCGATGCTGTAGGGCAGTGTCGACTTGCCGACTCCCGGCGGTCCGGTCACCAGCAGCGGCCGGCGCAGCAGCAGCGCCATGTTCACCAGGTGGATCTCCTTGCGTTCCGCCTGGTAGCGGAAGGTGCGCAGGTTCCGGCCCCGGCGGCTGTGCCGGCCGGCCACGGAGGTCGGGGCCGGAGGGTCGAGCAGGTCCGTGCGCTCCGTTCCGTCGGAGAACGACCGCCAGGACGGCGCCTTGGGCAGCCGCCGGATGCCGTTGTGCGGCTCGGGGGAGCAACGGTAGATCCACCAGTCGGGTTCGGCGGCGCAGGGTTCGGCGTCGGCTTCGGCGTCGCAGGGTTCGGCGTCGGCGGTCATGCTTTGCCCTCCGGTGCAGGAGCGGTCAGGACGGATTCCGGGGGGACGCAGTGCGGATCGTCCCAGAGCAGCGTCAGGTGGTTGTGCATGTCCGCGGCGTCGTCACGGGACGCGCTGCGCCGCCACAGCCTCAGGACGGCCGGCAGATCGGCGAAGCGCTGCCGCGCCGGCTCCCGGAGCCGCTCGGCGAGCTCGGCCGGGTTGCCGCCGTCGCGCCGCCACACCATGAACGGGACTCCCTCGCACACGGCTTCCCTGAGGGCACCCGCGCGGCGGGGGTCGCGATGGTCGTAGGCGAACGCCAGGGCAAGCCCGGCACTGTCCGGACGGGTGTCGAGCCAGGCCCTGACCTCCCCCTCGCGGCCCCGCAGCCGGAGGATGTCGGCGCCGTGCCCTCCCCCGTCCAGCGAGGCGGTGGCCTCCAGGGCCAGCCAGCCGACCCCCTGTTCGGGCGGTCCCGGCGCATCCGGGTGGTTGAACGCCTGCCAGCGGCGCTGCCAGTCCCGGTGCCAGGACTGCTGCCGCATCCGGTCCAGCGACCGTATGACCACGGGGTACTTGTGGCCCAGCAGGTATCCCTGGGTGTCGGTCAGCCACCGCTCGACCGGGTGGTCGAGCAGTGACCACGGCAGCAGGAACTCCACCCGGACCGAGTGCGCCCGGTCCAGGCGGGCCGCGAGGTCCTCCCACTGGATCAGGCAGGTGTGCCCGAGTTGCTGGAGGTCACCGAGGGAGTAGGGCTGTTCGGCCTCCCGCTTGCGCGGCCGGCGCAGGCCGTCGTCGGTCCAGTCGAAGAGGGTGGCGTCCACTTCGTACTCCTGCTTGCCGGGAGAGGTCTCGCTCAGCCGGATCTGGAGGACACGGCGGCCGGGCGGGTGGGGCACCCGGCCGGCTGCCGGCCGGCAGCGGGCGGCCAGGGCGTTCCGTACGTCCACCGCGAGCCCCAGTTCACGGCCGGCCAGGACGAGATGGCTGCGCAGCAGCTCCGCCGGTTCTCCGGGCAGGGCTGCGGCCAGCTCGGCCAGGAACCGCAGGACCAGCGGACCTTCGGCGGCGGCTCTGCCCCCGGCCGGCTCCCGTGCGTCGTTCAGCCGCAGCAGCATCCCCGACACGGTCTCGGAACCTCGCAGACCGGAGGGCTCCCCCGGCAGGAGGGCCCGGTCCAGTGCACCGCTCGCCACGGCCGGCGGCACGATGGCCCTCAACGCGTCGAGTTCCGCGGCCACCGCCCGCAGCCGGGACCGGGGAAGCCGTCCCGACGGGGCCAGTTCCTCGACCAGCTCGTCGAGTTCGGCCATGGCCGCTTCCTCGCTGCGCAGATACCCCAGGGTGTCCGCGAGGGCCCGCAGTGCCCGCTCGGGGTCCTGGTGCCGGTCCATGACATCGACCAGGGCTGCGATCTGGCTGCGCGGATCGTTGTAGGCAGGCACGGGGAACGGGCCGGGTCCCTCGCCGAGCTGTCTGCCCATCAGGACTCTCACCTGCCGGAAGACCTGCGGGTCGTCCAGGTCGGAGAAGGCTCCCAGCGTGGTGCGGAGCCGTTCCACGTCCTGCACGCTCCAGCCGGGCGCCTCCCCGTCCGGCATCCCGGCAGCCTGCGTCACCGGAGGTGTGCGAGCACGGCTCGCAGGTCGGCCGCGGCGGCGTCTTCGGGACGGAGGGAGGTCACGGCATCACGGAAGGCGGCCAGCGCGGCCGGTGGGTTCCGGTGCGCGTGGCACCGTTCGACGATTTCCACCAGGTGGTCCCGCGGGTGCGCCCGGTAGGAGGCGGAGAAACCGGAGCTCGCGGCCAGGGAGTTCCGCATCAGACGGACGATCGTGAGCCGGAAACCGGCATCGTCCATATCGGAGACCCGCTCGGCAGCCGCCACGACCTTGAAGGTGTCCGGGAGGGCGGCGGGCGGTCCGGCCGTCGGCTCGGCATCGGCCCTCGGCTCGGCACCGGGCTCGGGCTCGGGCTCGGGCTGCGGTTCGGCACCGGATTCGGTCTGTGGCTCGGCACGGGGTTCGGTGCCCGCGGCAGTGAGCAGGATCAGGCGGCGGAGCGTCGTGTACGTCCGGTGGTCGGGGGCCGTCGGCCGGGCGATGCCGGAATGGTCCCCGGGCAGTACCGCGGCGTCCGGGAAGACACCGCGCGCAGAGGCCGGCGAAACGATGTTGTCGGTCTCGCCCGCGTAGACGGAGAACGGGATCGGGCAGCTGCTCGCCGTCACCCGGTCGGCGTGGACGATGTCGCGGAGGACGGCGCGCTGGGTATCGGTGACCTGCTCGTTGAGCGGGCGCAGCTGATGCTCCTGGACATTGCACCGCAGCAGGCGACGCCGGAGCGAGAGCGCAATCTCGGAGCCGTTGTTCGGGCAGGCCAGCAGCACCACCCGGGCTATCCGCTGCAGGTCGGAGCCACGGCCCTCGGCGGTCATCCGGGTCAGGTGGCGCTGGACGATCAGGCCGCCCTGACTGTGCGAGACCAGCATCAGGCGGCCGAAGGCATCCGCCTCGGTGTCGAGGTATTCCTTCAGGCTGTCCGCGACCGTGTCGAACGTCGGGATGGCCCGGCGCGGGTCGAACTCCCACAACCGCGTGGAGTAGCGGAAGGCCAGGGTCTCGACGAAGCCGAGACCGGGATCACCGGCGATCAGCCGGCGGAGCGGATCCCACATGCCCGGCGACGACTTGAATCCATGTACGAGCACCACGCCCAGCCGCGGTGTTCCCGGTGCTGCCCCCACGCTGCCCCTCCGGCACACGAGCTTCCCTGGACGGCAAAGCTACCGAGGCGTGCCGCCGTACGTGCGGGTTTCCCCGAGAAGCACCGGCTCCGGCTGCCGGTCAGGCGTGGTTGACCGGGAGGACGTCCGGGGAGAGGGCGCTCGCGTGGGCCGTGGCCGAGGTCATGCGGCGGCGGTGGTGGCGGCGGCACAGAACCTCGTAGCCGATCTCCTCCGCCGGGCGGTTCACATCGCCGACGACCACCTGGGCGCCCTCGACGACCATCTCCCCGCCCACCGTACGGGCGTTGTGGGTGGCCCGGGCGCCGCACCAGCACAGGGCCTCGACCTGGAGCTGTTCGAGGCGGTCGGCCAGCTCGATCAGGCGCTGCGAGCCCGGGAAGAGCTTGGTGCGGAAGTCCGTGGTGATGCCGAAGGCGAAGACGTCCATGTCCAGGTCGTCGACGATCCGGGCGAGCTGGTCGATCTGCTCCGGCGCGAGGAACTGCGCCTCGTCCACGATCACGTAGTCCGCTTTGCCGCCGGCCGACAGCTCCCGGACCAGGTACGCGTACAGGTCCATGCCCTCCGGCGCCTCGATCGCCTCCGTCACCAGGCCGAGGCGGGAGGAGAGCTTGCCCGCGCCGGCCCGGTCGTCGCGGGTGAAGATCACGCCCTGGAGACCCCGCGCGGCGCGGTTGTGCGCGATCTGGAGCGCCAGAGTGCTCTTTCCGCAGTCCATCGTTCCGGAGAAGAACACCAGCTCGGGCATGGGAAGTACGGGACCTTTCGGCGGATCGGGAACTCGGAACGGGAGCGGCGGGCGGCGGGCGGCTGGCGGGTCAGGCCGAGCGGACCTCGAGCAGGGGGACCAGTTGCTCGGCCGGGGTCAGCGAGCCGTGCATGCCGGTCAGGGCCGACTCGTTCGGCTCGTTGACCGAGGCGGTGATGGCGACATCGGCGTGGGCCGCGGCGACCACGTCTCCGATCCGCCCCAGGACCCGCTCGTCGCAGTCGCCGGGGGCACCGAACCAGCCCAGTTCCAGGGCCTCCTCGCGGCTCGCGACCCAGAAGCGGTCGCCCAGCACCTCACGCCAGACGGTGAGGACGTCGGCCTCCGCCCCGGGCACCGCGTAGACGTGCCGGGCCCGGCCCTCGCCGCCCAGCAGGGCGACTCCGGCGCCGAGTTCCCAGTCCTCGTCGAAGTCGATCCGGGAGTCTTCGTCGAAGGGGATGTCCACCATGCCGTGGTCGGCGGTGACGTACAGCGCGGTGCGCGGCGGCAGTTGTTCGGCGAGCCGCCGGACCAGCCGGTCCACGTGCATCAACTGCCCGCGCCAGGCATCGGAGTCCACCCCGTGCCGGTGGCCGGCGCCGTCGAGTTCGCTGTAGTACGTGTAGACGAGCGAGCGGTCTCCGGCGGCGAGCCGGTCCGCGGCCAGGTCCATCCGCTCCTCACCGGTCATCCGGCCGAGGAAGGTGCCGCCGCTGAGCGCGATCTTCGTCAGCGGGGTGGTCTGGAAGGCCGGGGAGGACACCTGGGCGGTGGCGATGCCGGCCGCGTCGGCGCGCTGGAAGACGGTCGGGTACGGCTGCCAGACCTGCGGAGAGGTCCAGGGCTGCCAGCGGAGCTGGTTCATCAGCTCGCCGGTGGCCGGGTTGCGCACGGCGTAGCCGGGCAGGCCGTGGCGGGCCGGGGGCAGGCCGGTGCCGACCGAGGCCAGGGAGGTGGCGGTGGTCGCCGGGAACCCGGAGGTTATCGGCCGGCCGGTGCCGCCGCGCGAGGTGGGGAGGAGCGAGGTGAGGTACGGCGCCTCGTCCGGGTGGGCCTTGATCTGCTCCCAGCCGAGCCCGTCGATCAGGAACACGCAGTTCCGGTCGGCCGGGGTGAGTTCGGTGAGGGTGGCGGAGAAGCCCGGCACGCCCTGGCCTGCCACGAGGGTGGGCAGCAGGTCGGCGAGTGAGCCGGCGCCGTACTCGGGCACCGGGGCGCCGCCGAGGTCCAGCAGTTCCGGATCGTGCCAGTCCTGCGCGGGCGAGTACGTCATCAGCGGGCGGATCCCGCCGATGCCGCAGCCGCGGTGGCCGCGGTGGCCTCGCTCAGCGCCTGGGCGAAGAGGAGGGTCTGGCGGACCGCCTCCGGGCCGTCGCCGGCCTCGCTGACCCGCAGGCTCAGGTCGTCGGCGGTGGAGTTTCCGGTGTAGCCGTGGTCGGAGTCGCAGTTCGGGTCGCCGCAGGCGGCGGGCTCCAGGTCGATCCGGGAGACGGCGCCCCAGCCGATGGTGAGGACGACCTCACGAGGCAGGGTGCCGGGCGTGTACGACTCCGGGTTGGCGACCACGCGGCTGAGCACCACCGAGGAGATCCCGGCGAGCTTGACCGACTCGGTCGAGGTGGTCGCGTACGGGGACGGGGATCCGGCGTCGGCGGCCTGCTCGTCGGTGTGGCTGACGATGAACCGGTTGCCGGTCAGAACCAGCACGGTGACGTGCCGGCGCACCTCGTTGGAGTCGAAGGTGGTCTCCTGGTGGACCAGGTACGACGAGATCGGCTCGCCGCCCACCGCGGCCTCCACGGCCTCGGCCACGAGGGCCGGGTAGTAGCCGCTGCGCTCGATCGCCGCGCGCAGCCCCTGGGTCGTCGTACCGGATTTCGCCATGAGGTCCATCCTAAGGCCCGTGGCGACTCCCCCGGCCTCGCCGTGCGCGGCCCGGTGGCCGGCTCAGTAGCTGGGGAGGGTGCGCGGCCCGAGGTCGGTACGGGCGGGCGGGTGGGCGATGCGGACGGAGGCGCTGAGGACGGAGAGGCCCTCGGTGGCGACCACCACGGGTTCGAGGGTGACTCCGACCACTTCCGGGTGGTCGTCGACCAGCCGGGACAGCCGGAGCAGCAGGTCCTCCAGGGCGGGCGTGTCCACGGGGGTGCTGCCCCGCCAGCCGAACAGGAGGGGTGCGGTCCGGATGGAGCGGATGAGTTCGGCGGCGTCCCGGGCGGTGGCGGGGACGAGCCGGTGGGCGGTGTCGCCGAGCAGCTCGGAGGCGACCCCGGCGAGACCGAAGGAGAGGACCGCTCCGGCGGCGGGGTCGATCACGGAGCGGATGACGGTGTCCACCCCGCGCGGGACCATCGACTGGACGACGGGCTGGAGCTCGGCGGGCTTCCCGAGGGCCTCGGTCAGCTCCTCGTACGACCGGCGCAGTTCCGCCTCGGTGGTGAGGTCCAGTCGTACCCCGCCCAGGTCGGCGCGGTGGCGCAGGTGCGGGGCGGTGGTCTTGAGGGCCACCGGGTAGCCGAGCCGGCGGGCTCCTTCGGCGGCGGCGTCGGGGGTGGGTGCGGGGAGGGTGGGCAGCACGGTGATCCCGTAGCGGGCCAGCAGCTCGTGGGCGTCGGGGTCCGCCAGGGTGACGGTCTCGGTCGCGGCGACCGGGCGGAGCAGGCCGGCCAGCTGGGCGGCGGCGCCGGCCTCGTCGATGTCCTCGTACTCGGGCACGCTGCCGGCCTCGGCGTTGGCGCGGCGCCAGTCGGCGTACCGGACGGCCTGGGCGAGGGCCCGGACGGCCCGCTCGGCGGCGGGGTAGGCGGGGATCCGGGCGGGGCCGGCCGGATCGGCGGGCGCAGGGCGAGCCGGGTCCGCGGAGCCGGGCGCCGGCGAGTCCGGTGCCGATGGCGCTACGGCCCGGGCGGGGGCCGGCGCCGGCTTCGGGGACGGGGCCGGGTCCAGGGACGGGGCCGGGTTCGAGGACGGGGCGGGGTTCGGGGACGGGGCGGGGGACGGTCGGGGCCGGAGGCCGGGACCGCCGCTTCGCGCGGCGGACAGCGCATCCGCCAGCTCCCCCAGTTCCACATGGACCACCAGGACGGGCTTGGCCGGCCCGGCCTCGACCGCCGCCCGCAGGGCCTCCGCCAGGTCGTCGGCGAGGCCGGGCTCCCCCACCGAGGGGATGGCGGTGACCACGACCGCATCGTTGGCCTCGTCCGCCAGCGCCCGGGCGAGAGCCTCGTGGAAATCGGCCGGGGTGGCCTCCGTGGTCAGGTCGAGCGGCGGATGCGGGCGCAGCCGCTCCCAGAGGCAGGCGTCGTACGTGAGGACTCCGAGCGACTCGGAGTTGCCGAGGATGCCGACGCGCGGGCCGGCCGGCAGCGGCTGGGAGGCCAGCAGCAGGCCCGCGTCCACCAGTTCGGTGACCGTGTCCACGCGGATCACGCCGGCCTGCCGGAGCAGGGCCGAGACGGTGGCGTCGGGCAGCCGGGTGCCGGGCACCGCGTGTCCGGCGGGGGTGGCCCCGCTGTGCCGGCCGCCCTTTGCGACGACCACCGGCTTCACGGCGGAGGTGCGGCGTGCGAGCCGGGTGAACTTCCGCGGGTTGCCGAGGGTTTCGAGGTACAGCAGGGCCACGTCCGTATCGGGGTCCTCGTACCAGTACTGGAGGATGTCGTTGCCCGAGACGTCCGCCCGGTTGCCGGCCGAGACGAAGGAGGACAGGCCTTCGCCGCGCCGGAGCAGGCCGGAGAGCAGGGCGATTCCGATGGCGCCGGACTGGGTGAACAGGCCGATCCGGCCGCGGGCGGGCGCGGGGGCGGGGGTGAGCGAGGCGTTCAGGCTCACCTCGGGCGAGGTGTTGATCACACCGTAGGCGTTGGGGCCGATGATCCGCATGCCGTACGACCGGGCCTGGCGCACCAGTTCGCGCTGCCGGCCCTGGCCTTCGGGGCCGCTCTCCCCGTAGCCGGCGGAGAGGACCACCAGGCCCTGGACCCCGTGTTCGCCGCAGGCGGCGACCGCCTCGGGGACCCGCTCGGCGGGGACCGCGACCACGGCGAGGTCGACCGGGGCGCCGATGCCGGCGAGGCTGCGGTAGGCGCGGACCCCTTCGAGGAGGTCGCCGGCTATGCCGGGGGCGAGCGCGTCGTTCACGGCGTACAGATGGCCGCGGAAGCCGCTGTCGCGCAGGTTGCGGAGGGCGGCGGCGCCGACGCCGGCACCGGACCGGCTGACGCCGATCACCGCGACCGAGCCGGGGGCGAGCAGCCGCTGCACCGAGCGGGCTTCGGCCCGCTGTTCCCGGGCGCGCTGGACGGCGAGGGACTCCGCGGTGGGTTCGAGGTCGAGGGTGAGGTGGACGGATCCGTCCTCGAAGCTGCGGCGCTGCTGGTAGCCGCCGTCCTTGAACACCTTGATCATCTTGGTGTTGGCGGGCAGCACCTCGGCGACGAAGCGGCGGATCCCGCGCTCGCGGGCCACCGCGCCGATGTGTTCGAGGAGGGCGGAGGCGACCCCGCGGCCCTGGTGCGCGTCCTGGACCAGGAAGGCGACCTCGGCCTGGTCGGCGGTGCCGGAGGCGGGGCGGCCGTCGGGGCCGATCCGGTCGTAGCGGACGGTGCCGATGAACTCCCCGCCGATGGTGGCGGCGAGGCCGACCCGGTCCACGTAGTCGTGGTGCGTGAAGCGGTGCACATCGCGGTCGGAGAGCCGGGGGTGGGGGGCGAAGAACCGGTAGTACTTCGACTCGTCCGAGACCTGTTCGTAGAAGCTGACCAGACGGCCGGCGTCCTCGGTGGTGATGGGCCTGATCCGGGCGGTGCCGCCGTCGCGCAGTACGACGTCCGCTTCCCAGTGGGCCGGGTACGAAGGATCCGACGCGGTGGTCATGGCCTGATCCTACGGCCCGAACGGGCCGCGAAGCGCTCGCGCGGCGCGTTAGGCGGGTAGGGGCAAACCGGTGCAAGCTGGGAAAACTCTAACGACGGAGGATCCGGGCCGAAGGTCGGTCGGAGCATTCGGGGCGCCGTGAGAGACTGGTCTAGACAACCGTAAGAACCTGAAGGGCATCACCATGGCAGAGCGCCGCGTCAACGTCGGCTGGGCCGAGGGCCTGCACGCTCGTCCCGCCTCGATCTTCGTCCGTGCGGCGACCGCTTCCGGCGTCCCGGTGACCATCTCGAAGGTGGACGGCAACCCCGTCAACGCCGGTTCCATGCTCGCGGTGCTGGGCCTGGGCGCCCAGGGCGGCGAGGAGATCATCCTCGCGTCGGAGGCCGAGGGCGCGGAGGCGGCGCTCGAGCGCCTGGCGAAGCTGGTCGCGGAGGGCCTCGAGGAGCTCCCCGAGACGGTCTGACCCCTCGGGTTCGTCCCGAATAGAGATTTCTGCGGCGGAGCCGCGGCCCCGGAGGACGGGGGCCGCGGCTCCCGTCGATTTCGCGGGGCCGATTATCCGGGACCGCGGAAAAACACCCCGCGATTACTTCCCCATTCCGGGCAGCAGTATATTTCCGTCCGGCTCGGCATCCGGCGCTATTCCGGTCCTTTGTATACGGCTTCTGTTAATGCCGGCCGCTCGACATGTTTACGGCAGGTTGCGAAGTCCTCACCGGCCCGGCGCCGGCCCGGTGCACCTTCATCCGGTGCGCCTCGCCGGCCCGCTCCGCATGCGCCGCGGTCAGCGCCCGCGCCCGTTCCGCGTCGCCGCGGGCCACCGCGTCCACGATCGCCCCGTGCTCCGCCCAGGACTCCGCCGGCTTGGCCGGCAGCTGCACCGCGTACATCCAGGCCACCTTGTGGCGCAGCTGGGTCAGCAGGGCGATCAGCCCGGGGCTGCCGGAGGCCTGGGCCAGGGTCTCGTGGAACCAGCCGCCCAGGGCCCGGAGATCCTCGCCCTGGCCCTGCCGGGCCCGTTCCCGGCCCAGCCGGACGAGACCGCGGAGCACCTTGAGGTGCGCGTCGGTGCGGCGCCGGGCCGCCCGCGCAGCCGCCAGCGGCTCCAGCAGCAGCCGGAGCTCCAGCAGGTCGGCCGCCTCCTGCTCGGTCGGCTCGGCCACGCAGGCGCCCGCGTGCCGCCGGGTGGTGACGAAGCCCTCGGACTCCAGCGTGCGCAGGGCCTCGCGCACCGGGACCCGGGAGACCCCGTACCGGCGGGCCAGCAGTTCCTCGGTGAGTCTGCTGCCGGGCTCGAAGACTCCGGTGACGATATCGTCGCGGATTGCCGTACACACCGCGTGCGCAGGAATACGCAAGACCGGACCTCCGCTTATTACCGACGCCGTTATCCCCACCCTATTGCAGCACACGATTATTTCCGAGTGGGGCCGGAAAGCAAAAGAAGAAGACCCCCGGCTCGATGAGCCGGGGGTCTTCTTCGATGCTGCGGGTGCTACCGGGCGGGCTCCGGAATCAGATGCTGACGCCGTGGCTGCGCAGGTAGGTGATCGGGTTGATGTCCGAGCCGTAGTCCGCGCCGGTCCGGGCCTCGAAGTGCAGGTGCGGGCCGCTGGAGTTGCCGGTGGACCCGGACAGGCCGATCTGCTGGCCCGGGGTGACCTGCTGCCCCGCGGTGACGCTCAGGGAGAGGAGGTGGCCGTACTGGGTGTAGGTGCCGTCGGCGTGCTTGATGACGACGTTGTTGCCGTACGCGCCGCCCCAGCCGGCCTCCACGACCGTGCCGAGACCCACCGAGCGGACCACGGTGCCGGAGTCCGCGTGGAAGTCGATGCCGGTGTGGCTGCCGGAGGACCACATGCCGCCGCCGGCCTTGTACTGGGTGGAGACGTACGAGTCACCGAGCGGAGAGACGAAGGTGTTCAGCCGCTTGCGCTCGGCCTCGCGCTCGGCGCGCTCCTTGGCCTCGCGCTCGGCCTTCGCCTTGGCCTCGGCCATGCGCTTCGCCTCGGCGGCCCGCTGCTGCGCCTCGGCCTCGGCCTGCGCCTTGGCGGCGGCGGCATCGGCGGCGTGCTGCTGGGCTGCGGCCTGGGTCTCGATGTCACCGGCCAGGTCGTCGGCGACCACGACGGCGTTGAGATTGCCGGTGTCGGTGCTCGCGTGATCGTTGTCCGCGGCGAAGGCCGGAGCGGCGAAGGAGCCGACGACACCGGTGGTGGCGAGGGCTGCGATCCCGGCAATGCCGGCGGTCTTCTTGCTCAGACGGCTGGAACCACGGTGCTTGCCGGAACCGGCGGCACGACTGCCGAACGCCATGAAGGGGCTGGTCCTTTCCTTCCCTCTCGCCTACCGGGTTAGCTGACGGGTTCGGAGCAGGAAGGTCTCCTACGGCCCCCCTCTTTCGAGGCGGACCGATTCACCCCAGGGACTGATGTGGGTCCCCGGCTCCCCAGGCTCGCGCCTGACGGGGACTCGGCGATTGCTGCCCGGTGCCGCGGGTGCGGCAGTTACAGCTGACGGACAGCGGGACCGACGCTAGGCGGATCATCAGCCAATCGCCAAACAGACGCGCCTTTTTGTTGCGTACGCCACACGGCATACGGGGAACCACCCACCTAACCGGACATTCGGCCAAGGAAAGGGGCCTTGGTGGATGAACCACCAAGGCCCCGGCCTCCGGGCGCCGCCCGCAGGTCAGTTGGCGACCACCGTCACCTCACCGATGCCGAGCGCCCGCACCGGCCCCTCGATCTGCGCCGCGTCGCCGACCAGGACGGTGACCAGACGGTCCAACGGGAAGGCGCTGACCACCGCCGAGGTCGCCTCCACCGTGCCGGTTCGCGCCATCCGTGCGTAGAACTCCGCCTGGAAGTCGTCCGGAAGCTGCTGCTCGACCTGGTCTGCGAGGGTGCCCGCGACGGAGGCGGCCATTTCGAACTTCAGCGGGGCGACGCCCACCAAGTTCTGCACCGCCACGTCCCGTTCGGCATCGGTCAGGCCGCCCTCCGCCAGCGTCCGCAGCACCGTCCAGAGGTCCTCCAGCGCCGGACCGGTGTTCGGGGTGTCGACCGAGCCGCTGATGGCGAGCATGGACGCACCGGTTGCCCCCTCCGGGGACGTCGGGGAGGTGGAGCGCAGCACCTGCCCGAAGGCGCGGACGCCGTAGGTGTAGCCCTTCTCCTCGCGCAGCACCCGGTCCAGACGGGAGGTGAGGGTGCCGCCCAGGCAGTACGTGCCGAGCACCTGGGCCGGCCAGACGCGGTCGTGCCGGTCCGGACCGACACGGCCGATCAGCAGCTGGGTCTGGACCGCGCCGGGCCGGTCCACGATGACCACGCGGCCGGCATCGTCGGCGGTCACCGGGGTGGCCGGCCGCCGCTCCGCGCTGCCGCCGGTCCAGGCGCCCAGGGTGTCCGCCAGAACGGCGCTCAGGTCCGTGCCGGTGTAGTCGCCGACGACCACCGCGGTGGCGGCTGCCGGGCGGACATGGGCCTCGTAGAAGGCGCGTACGGCCGAGGAGTCGATCCGGGCCACGGTCTCCGCGGTGCCCTGGCGCGGCCGGGACATCCGCAGGGTGGCCGGGAAGAGCTCCTTGGACAGCTGCATGGCGGCCCGGCGCTGCGGGTTGGCCAGCTCGTGCGGGATCTCGTCGAGCCGGTTGCGGACCAGCCGGTCCACCTCGGCGTCGGCGAAGGCGGGGGCGCGCAGCGCCTCGGCGAGCAGCGCGAGGGCCTTGGGCAGCCGGGAGGCCGGGACCTCCAGGGAGACCCGGACGCCCGGGTGGTCGGCATGCGCGTCGAGGGTGGCTCCGCAGCGCTCCAGCGCCGCGGCGAACTCCTCGGCGGAGTGCTTGTCGGTGCCCTCGGACAGCGCCCGGGCCATGATGGTGGCCACGCCGTCCAGTCCGGCCGGTTCGGCGTCCAGCGGGGCCTCGAGGATGATCTCGACGGCCACCACCTGCTGGCCGGGCCGGTGGCAGCGGAGCACCGTCAGGCCGTTGTCCAGGGTGCCGCGCTCGGGGGCCGGGAAGGCCCACGGGCGGGCCTCGCCGGCCTGCGGCTGCGGGTGGAAGGTCATCGTGACGGCTGCGGTGTCGCTCACTGCTCCGCCCCCTCGTTCTCGTCGTTCTCGGCGGTCTCGGCGCCCTGTTCGGCCAGCGGCTCGTACACCAGCACCGCCCGGTTGTCGGGGCGCAGCCGGGCGGCGGCCACGGCCTGCACCTCCTCGGCCGTGATGTCCAGCACCCGCCCGACGGCGGTCAGCGCCAGCTGCGGGTCGCCGAACAGGACGGCGAACCGGCACAGTTCGTCGGCGCGGCCGGCCACGGTGCCCAGCCGGTCCAGCCATTCGCGCTCCAGCTGGGCCTGGGCGCGCTCCATCTCCTCCGCGGTCGGGCCCTCGGCGGCGAACCGCGCGAGCTCCTCGTCCACGGCGGCTTCGATGTCGGGCACCTCGACCCCGCCGGAGGTCTTCACGTCCAGCCAGCCCATGGAGGGCGCTCCGGCCAGCCGCAGCATGCCGAAGCCGGCCGCGACGGCCGTCTGGTCGCGGCGTACCAGCCGGTTGTGCAGGCGGGAGGACTCGCCTCCGCCCAGGATGGTCAGGGCCACGTCCGCGGCGTCGCACGCGCGGGTGCCGTCGTGCGGCAGCCGGTAGGCGGCCATCAGGGCGCGGGCCGGGACCTTCTCGACGATCTCCTCGCGCAGCTGCGCGCCGATGACGTCGGGCAGCGTGCCGTCCCGCGGCGGCTGCTTGCCGTCGTGGCCGGGGATGCTGCCGAAGTACTTCTCGATCCAGGCGAGGGTCTGCTCGGGGTCGATGTCGCCGACCACCGAGAGCACCGCGTTGTTGGGCGCGTAGTACGTACGGAAGAAGGCGCGGGCGTCCTCCAGGGAGGCCGCGTCCAGGTCGGCCATGGAGCCGATCGGCGTGTGGTGGTACGGGTGGCCCTCCGGGTAGGCCATGGCGGTCAGCCGCTCGAAGGCGGTGCCGTACGGAACGTTGTCGTACCGCTGGCGGCGCTCGTTCTTGACGACGTCGCGCTGGTTCTCCATGGACTCGTCGTCCAGGGCGGCCAGCAGCGAGCCCATCCGGTCCGCCTCCAGCCACAGGGCGAGCTCCACCTGGTGGGCGGGCATCGTCTCGAAGTAGTTGGTGCGCTCGAAGCTGGTGGTGCCGTTGAGGGAGCCGCCGGCGCCCTGGACCAGTTCGAAGTGCCCGTTGCCCGGGACGCTCGCCGAGCCCTGGAACATCAGGTGCTCGAAGAGGTGAGCCAGACCGGTACGGCCCTTGACTTCGTGGCGCGAGCCGACGTCGTACCAGAGGCAGACCGCGGCGACCGGGGTCAGGTGGTCCTCGGAAAGCACCACGCGCAGGCCGTTGGCCAGCCGGTGCTCGGTCGCTGTCAGGCCGCCTGAAGCGGTCTGCTCGGTGGCCGTGTGACCCATGGGCATGTGGTCCCTTCGATCGCGATGCTGGGATTCCTGTCAGACCTGTCACTGTATGCAAGCGCGTCGGCCCGTGGAGAAGTTCCCGGGTCACTCCCCCGGGCGCCGTCCGGGCGGGACCCCAGGGTCGGAGTCGGCGTTGTCAGAGCGTGGGGCCACAATGGTCCGCGTCAGACCCAGCCCGACCAGCCCGCCCGGCCGGCCCGCCGGCCGACCCGAACAGCCCGACCAGCAAGCACCGCCCACCCGCCCGATCAGCCCGATCAGCCCGGTCCACTTGGATAAGGAGCGCCGCAGCGATGGCCCGCCGCAGCACGAAGACCCCGCCGCCGGAGGATTTCGAGGAGAAGATCCTCGACATCGACGTCGTCGACGAAATGCAGGGCTCCTTCCTCGAGTACGCGTACTCGGTGATCTACTCCCGGGCCCTGCCGGACGCCCGTGACGGCATGAAGCCGGTGCACCGCCGGATCGTGTACCAGATGAACGAGATGGGCCTGCGCCCGGACCGCGGATACGTCAAGTGCGCCCGTGTCGTCGGCGAGGTCATGGGCAAACTGCACCCGCACGGCGACGCCTCGATCTACGACGCGCTGGTGCGTATGGCGCAGCCCTTCTCCATGCGGCTTCCGCTGGTCGACGGCCACGGCAACTTCGGCTCCCTGGGCAATGACGACCCGCCGGCCGCCATGCGGTACACCGAGTGCCGGATGGCCGACGCGACCTCGCTGATGACCGAGTCGATCGACGAGGACACAGTCGATTTCGCGCCGAATTACGACGGCCAGGAGCGGGAGCCGGTCGCGCTGCCGGCCGCGTACCCGAACCTGCTGGTCAACGGGGCCTCGGGGATCGCGGTCGGCATGGCCACCAATATGCCTCCGCACAACCTGGGGGAGGTCATCGCCGCCGCCCGGCACCTGATCCGCCACCCGCACGCCGATCTCGAGGCGCTGATGCGCTTCGTGCCGGGTCCGGACCTGCCGACCGGCGGCCGGATCGTCGGGCTGTCCGGCATCAAGGACGCGTACGAGAACGGCCGCGGCACCTTCAAGATCCGCGCCACCGTGTCGGTGGAGAACGTGACCGCCCGCCGCAAGGGCCTGGTCGTCACCGAACTGCCCTTCACGGTCGGTCCCGAGAAGGTCATCGCGAAGATCAAGGACCTGGTCGGCTCGAAGAAGCTCCAGGGCATCGCGGACGTCAAGGACCTCACCGACCGTTCGCACGGCCTCCGCCTGGTCATCGAGATCAAGAACGGCTTCCACCCCGAGGCCGTGCTGGAGCAGCTCTACAAGCTGACGCCGATGGAGGAGTCCTTCGGCATCAACAATGTGGCGCTGGTGGACGGGCAGCCGCTGACGCTGGGCCTGAAGGAGCTCCTGGAGGTCTACCTCGACCACCGCTTCGAGGTCGTGCGGCGGCGCAGCGAGTTCCGCCGGACCAAGCGCCGGGACCGGCTGCACCTGGTCGAGGGCCTGCTGGTGGCGCTGCTCGACATCGACGAGGTCATCGCGCTGATCCGGGAGAGCGAGAACTCGGCGCAGGCGAAGCAGCGCCTGATGGAGCGCTTCTCGCTGAGCGAGATCCAGACCCAGTACATCCTGGACACCCCGCTGCGCCGGCTCACCAAGTTCGACCGGCTGGAGCTGGAGTCCGAGCGCGACCGCCTCACCGGCGAGATCGACGAGCTGACCGGCATCCTGGAATCCGACAGCGAGCTGCGCAAGCTGGTCTCCGCGGAACTGGCGGCGGTGGCGAAGAAGTTCGGTACCGCGCGGCGTACGGTGCTGCTGGAATCGGCGGGCGCCCAGCCGGCCGCGGTCCCGCTGGAGGTCGCGGACGACCCGTGCCGGGTGCTGCTGTCCTCCACCGGCCTGCTGGCCCGTACGGTGACGGCGGAGCCGCTGCCCGAGGGCGACGGCAAGCGGAGCCGGCACGACCTGATCGTCTCGCAGGTGGCGGCGACCGCCCGGGCCGAGGTCGGTGCGGTCACCTCGGCCGGCCGGCTGCTGCGGCTGTCGGTGATCGACCTGCCGCAGCTGCCGGACACGGCCGCCGCGCCGAACCTGGCGGGCGGCGCCCCGATCACCGAGTTCCTGTCCGCCCTGGAACCGGACGAGAAGGTGGTCTGCCTGCTCTCCCTGGACGAGGAGAACTCGCAGGGCCTGGCGCTGGGCACCGAGCAGGGCGTGGTCAAGCGGGTGGTGCCGGACTATCCGGCGAACAAGGACGAGCTGGAGGTCATCACCCTCAAGGAGGGCGACCGGATCGTCGGCGCGGTGGAGCTGCGCACCGGTGAGGAGGACCTGGTCTTCATCACCGATGACGCCCAGCTGCTGCGCTACCCGGCCGGGCAGGTGCGCCCGCAGGGCCGGCCGGCCGGCGGCATGGCGGGCATCAAGCTCGCCGGCACCGCCAAGGTGATCCATTTCTCGGCGGTGGACCCGGCCGCGGAGGCGTACGTGTTCAGCGTGGCCGGCTCGCACGGCACCCTGGACGACTCGGTGGCCACGGCCAAGCTGACCCCGTTCGACCAGTATCCGCGCAAGGGCCGGGCCACCGGCGGCGTGCGCTGCCAGCGGTTCCTGAAGGGCGAGGACCTGCTGACCCTGGCCTGGGCGGGGCACGCTCCGGCCCGCGGGGCCGCAGCGAACGGCATGCCGGTGGACCTGCCGGAGCCGGACCCGCGCCGCGACGGCTCGGGCGCGCCGCTGCCGACGGCGGTGGCCGTGGTGGCCGGAGCCCCGCTGTAGCCGGCGTTCGGCGGTAGCCGGACATTGCCGGAACCGACGGCGCAGGACCCGGGCGGGAGCAACGGCCCGGGTCCTGTCTGACCGACCCTCAATTACAGTCGGTACAGGACCGAAGGCGGGGGAAGGCACAGCGGATGAGCCGACGATCGAGCGGGCTGGTCGGCATCTGGGCCGAGGCCCAGCGGCAGCAGCACCAGGCGCAGCTGATGCAGCAGCGGGAGCTGGAGCGCCGGCAGCGGGCGTACGAGCGGGAGGCCGCGCGCGACCGCCGCGAGCAGCGGGCCGCGTACCGGCAGCACCGGGAGGCAGAGGCCCGGCGGCGGACCGAGGAGATCGAGGCGCAGGTCGCCCGGCTCCAGGGAATGCTGGCGGCCGGCTGCCGGATGCCTGCGTTCCGGCTGGCCACGATGCACCGCCCGGAGGAGATCGAACCGTTCGCCCCCGGCACACTGGCGCAGCCGGTTCCGATGCCGGAGCTCAGGGCGTTCCAGGACCCGGGCGGCTGGGGCCTGGGTGCCGCCCGCCGGGCGCAGGCCGAGCGTGCGGCCCATGCCCGCTACACCCAGGCCTGGCAGGCCGCCCATGCCGAGGAGGCGGACCGCCGGGAGCGGCTGGCGGCGTACCGCGCGCAGTACGACCGGTGGGCGGCCGAGCGGCTCGCCGAGATCCGCCGGCACAACGAGGGGCTGGCCGAGCTGGGCGGGGCACTGCGGGCCGGGGATCCGGAGGCGGTGGTGGAGTACTTCTCCGCCGCGCTGTACGCGTCCACGGCCTGGCCCTAGGAGCTGCCCCGGCAGCTGTCCGCGGCCTACGACTCCGGTGCCCGGCAGCTGGTGCTGAGCTGGGAGCTGCCGAAGTACGGGATCGTCCCGGAGGCCCGGGCCGTCCGGTACATGCCGACCGCCGACCAGGAGAAGGAGACGGCCCGCCCGGTGACACAGCGCCGGGCGCTGTACCGGGACGCGCTGGCGCAGTGTCTGCTGCTGGTGGTCCGCGAGCTGTATGCGGCGGACGAGTTCCGGGCCCTGCACTCGGTCGTGGTCAACGGCTTCGTGGACGACCACGATCCGGTGACGGGCCGGCAGGCACAGATCGTCCTGGCGTCGGTGGCGGTGGCCCGCGCTGCGTTCGACGGCCTGCACCTGGAGCAGGTCAGCGCCGTGGACTGCCTGGTGGAGGGGTTGCGCGGGCAGCTTTCCGGGCGCCCGGACCAGCTGGCCGCCGTCCGGCCGGGCCGGATGCCGGAGGAGGTCGGCGCCGGTGTGGTCACCCACGGCGGGGCGGGCCCGGAGACCGATCCGGATCTCTACGAGATGGACCCGATCGCCTTCGAGGGCCTGGTGGCCGAGCTGTTCCGGGCCATGGGCATGGAAGCGGTGACCACCCAGCGGTCGGGGGACGGCGGGGTGGACGTCGAGGCGCTGGACCCGGCACCGATCCGGGGTGGCCGGATCGTGGTCCAGGTGAAGCGGTACCGGAACACGGTGCCGCCGACGGCGGTCCGTGATCTGTACGGGACGGTCCAGGACGCGGGGGCGAACAAGGGCGTGCTGGTGACCACGTCCTCGTTCGGCCCGGGTTCGCGGACGTTCGCGGAGGGCAAGCCGCTGGAGCTGGTGTCCGGGCCGGAGCTGGTGGACCTGCTGCACCGGCACGGACTGCGCGGACGGCTGGGCGGGCCGGCCGCCGCGCGCACGGGCGGGATACCGGAGGAGCAGCGTACGGCCGAGGACCACAACGTCCTGGGGCTCTCCTGGGCAGGTGCGGTGGCGCTGGACGTGTGCGCGCTGGTGTGCACCGGCAACCGGGCCCTCGGCGACGACCACTTCGTCTACTTCAACAATCCGGGCACCCCGGACGGCTCGGTCCGCTCCCGCACCCACGCCGGGCCGGACAAGGCGGCGCTCGAGGTGTCCTTCGAGGGTCTCCCGGCCGCCGCGGACCGGCTGGTGCTGGTGGCGGCCATCGATCCGGAGGCCGATCCGGCTGCCGACCTGGCGGGGTTCACCGATGCGTACATCCGCCTGTCGGACGCGGCCGGAGCGGAAGCCGGCCGGCTCGCCGTCTCCGACGGCCGGCCCGGCGAAACGGCCCTGGTGCTCGGCTCGTTCCGGCGGCGGGCGAGCGGCGACTGGGACTTCGTCCCCGGCGGCAAGGGCTACCGGGGCGGGCTGGTGGACCTGCTGGCGGACTACGGCATCGACGTCGCCTGAGCTTCCGGTTCCGGTTCCGCCGGCTCGCCGGAGACATACCGCAGGACGCCCCACATCGTGTCGGGGCTCAGCAGTTCCGGCTCGGGCTCGCGGCAGGCGGCGAGTCCGGCGAGCAGGGCGGGGCCGTCCACGCCGGAGCCGATCAGGACGAGCTGGCTCCGGCGGGGTTCGGCGCGGCCCCAGGGCTGCGGGGTGAAGCGCAGGAACCGTCCGACGGCGTGGATCTCGTACCGGTCGTCGTGTCCGGGGACGCCGAAGTGGACGTAGCCCTTGATGCGGTAGAGACCGGCGGGCCGGGAGTCGAGGAAGTCGATGAACCGGCGCGGGCTGAGGGCCTGGTCGGAGACGAACTCGGTGCTCTCGTACCGGGTGTGTGCGTGCTCGGCGTGGTCGGCGTGGCTGTCGTCGGCCTCGGCGAGGAGGTCCTCGAAGGAGAGCTGGCCGCGGGTCTCGGTCCACGGCCGCCGGTCGAAGAGGAGCTCCGGGTCGATCCGGCCGTGGTCGGCGGGGATCACCGGGGTGCCGGGGCAGAGCCCGGCCAGCACCGCCTCGATCCGGGCCCGCTCCTCCGCCGCCACCCGGTCGGTCTTGTTGAGGACGACCAGGTCGGCGACGGCGAGGTGGCGGTCGGTTTCGGGATGCCTGGCCCGGGTGGCGTCGAACTCGGCGGCGTCCACGACCTCGACCATGCCGCCGTACCGGACCGCGGGGTTCTCGCCTGCCATCAGCATCCGGATCAGTTCCTGCGGCTCGGCGAGTCCGCTGGCCTCGATCACGATGACGTCGATCCGGTTCGCGGGGCGCGAGAGCCGCTCCAGGTAGACGTCGAGCTCGCTGCCGTCCACCGCGCAGCACAGGCAGCCGCTGCCGAGCGACACCATCGAGTCCCCGACCTGGCCCGCGACCTTCATCGCGTCGATCTCGATCGATCCGAAGTCGTTGACCACCACCCCGATCCGGGTGCCCCGGCTGCTCTTCAGGAGGTGGTTGAGGAGGGTGGTCTTGCCGGATCCGAGGAATCCGGCGAGCACGACGACGGGGATGGGCTGCCTGCTGTTCACCCGGACGATCGTAGTCAGGCGACGGGCGGAACGGGCTGCGGCGGGGTCGGGCCGGTGTACCGGGCAGCCGGGCGGATGATCTTCGAATCTGCGGCCTGTTCCAGGATGTTCGCACTCCAGCCGACCACCCGGGCCACACAGAAGGTCGGCGTGAACATCTCCCGGGGCAGTCCGCACAGCTCCATGACCACGCCGGCGTAGAACTCGACGTTGGTGTGCAGTTCGCGGCCCGGCTTGAGCTCGGCGAGGATCGCCTCGACCTGGGCCTCGACCTGCACGGCGAAGTCGACCAGGGGGCCGCCGAGCTGCACTGCGATCTCCCGCAGCATGCGGGAGCGCGGGTCCTCGGTGCGGTAGACGGGGTGGCCGAATCCCATGATCCGTTCGCCGGCCGCCACCCGCTCGCGGATCCACGGGCCGATCCGGTCGGCGGTGCCGATGGCATCGAGGGTGTCCAGGGCCCGGCTCGGGGCACCGCCGTGCAGCGGGCCGGAGAGCGCGCCGACCGCACCGGTGAGGCAGGCCGCGACATCGGCGCCGGTGGAGGCGATGACACGGGCGGTGAAGGTGGAGGCGTTGAAGCCGTGGTCGACCGTCGAGATCAGGTAGCGCTCGACGGCCCGGGCCCGGACCGGGTCGGGCTCCTCGCCGGTGAGCATGTAGAGGTAGTTCGCGGCGTACGGAAGGTCCTCGCGCGGTTCCACCGGGGCGAGCCCCTGCCCGAGCCGGTACAGCGCGGTGAGCAGGGTCGGTACGGCCGCACAGGCCGCCAGCGCATCGGCGGCCCGGCGCCCGGGGGCGAGGTCGTAGACGGGGCGGAAGCCGGCCGAGGCGCCGAGCAGGGAGAGCGCGGTACGCAGGCCCGCGAGGGGGCCGGAGAGCGCGGTGGCCCGGGCCAGGGCGGGCAGTGCGTCGCGGACCTCGGCGGGCAGCCGGCGCAGCGGGGCCAGCTCGGCTGCGAAGGCGGCGCGCTCGGCGGGGCCGGGCAGGGTGCCGCGGAACATCAGGTGCCAGACGTCCTCGAAGGTGCGCTGGGTGGCGAGGTCGACGGCGGAGTACTGCCGGTAGTGGTAGAAGCCCTCGCGGCCTCGGACGTCACCGAGTTCGGTTTCGGTGACCACGACGCCCGCGAGCCCGCGGGGCACTGCGACGGTTGAGTTCATGCCTTGACCATCCATCCTTGACTCAGTCACTGTCAATATTGATTGAATCAACATGTATAGGGTGGATTCATGAATGACCGGCTCACCACTCGCGAGGCCGCCGAGCTGCTCGGCGTCAAACCCGCCACGGTGTACGCGTACATCAGCCGCGGACAGCTCAGCAGCCGCCGCGACCCGGTGGGCCGCGGCAGCACCCTCGATGCCGCCGAGGTCGCAGCGCTGGCCCGGCGCAACCGGCGGGAGGCGGCGGCCCCGGCCGGGGAGCTCTCGGTGCGCACCGCACTGACCCTGATCGAGCCGGACCGGTACTGGTACCGCGGGGTGGACGCCGTGGAGCTGGCCGGCCGGTACGCGTACGAGGAGGTCGCCGAGTGGCTCTGGACCGGGCGCCCGCCGCGCGGTGCACGGTTCACAGCACCGCCGGAGCTGCTGGCGGCGGCCCGGCGGGCGGTGCGCGCACTGCCGGAGCACAGCGGTCCGGTCGACCGGCTGCGGGTGGCCACGGCCGCGGCGGCCGTGGCGGATCCGCTGCGCCACGATCTGTCGGAGGAGGCCGTGCTCGGCTCCGCGCGGGCCCTGATCCCCACCCTGGTCGGCGCGCTGCCGCCCGCGGCGGAACGGCCGGACGGGACCGAGCACGGCGACGGCGACGGCGAGGATGACGGGCCGCTCGCCGGGCGGCTGTGGACGCGGCTGACCGCCCGGCCGGCCGATCCCAGCGCGGTCGCCGTCCTCGACCTCGCGCTCGGCCTGCTGGTCGACCACGACCTGGCCGCCTCCACCCTCGCCGTACGGGTCGCCGCCTCGGCCCGCGCCCATCCGTACGCCGCCGTCTCGGCCGGCCTCGGCGCGCTCGAAGGGCCGCTGCACGGCGCGGCGGGGCGGCTGGCCCACCGGATGCTGCGGGACGTGCTGGACCAGGGCGGGGCGGCGCCGGTGGTGGCCGAGCACCTGCGCGCGGGCCGCCGGGTGCCGGGGCTCGGGCACCGGCTGTACTCGGGGGAGGACCCGCGCGCCGGGGCGCTGTTCGCCCGGCTCGCCGAGCTGGACACCGCCGCCCCGGCGCTGGCCGCCGCACGGGACGTGGTGGCGGTGACGGCCCGGCAGGGCCGCGGGCTGCACGCCAATGTGGACCTGGCGCTGGCGGTGCTCACGGTGTCCTGCGGGATGCCCGCGGAAGCCGGCGAGACGGTGTTCGCGGTCGCCCGCACCGCGGGCTGGGTCGCGCACGCCCTGGAGGAGTACGGGGAGCGCCCGCTGCGGATGCGCCCGAGCGGCCGGTACACCGGCCCGCGCCCGCCCCAGCCCCTGCCCTGACCCGACCCCGCGCCCGGGCCCGGCCCGCAGCGACAGATCCGGAAGAACAGAGCCGGAACAACAGATTCCGCCGGCCGGTTCCCTCCGGGCCCCGGCCGCCTTACCGTTCTCAGTCATGAGCACCCGGCGCGCCCTGCGACTCCCCCGGCGGGCGGTCTCCCAGATCCTGCTGACCCAGCTGGCCATCGCCGCCGGGGTGGCCGTGCTGGCCACCGGGCTGTTCCTGGCCCCGCTCGGCAACCAGCTGGACGACCAGGCGATGCGGCGCGCCCTCGCCATCGCCCAGAGCACGGCCGCCGACCCGGACGTCTCCGCCGGCCTCCTGACCACCCCCGCGACCGAGGACAGCCCGGTCCAGGCCGCCGCCGAACGCATCCGCCGGGCCACCGGCGCCGAGTACGTCGTCGTCCTCGACCGGAACGGCATCCGCCGCTCGCACCCCAGCCCCGGCCGGATCGGCCTGCCGGTCTCCACCGACCCCAGCGACGCCCTGGCCGGCCGCGAGGTGATGGAGATCGACGAGGGGACCCTCGGCCGCTCCGCCCGCGGCAAGGTCCCGCTGCTCGCCGAGGACGGGGAGCTCGTCGGCGCCGTCTCCGTCGGCATCGCGTACGACAGCGTCCGCGACCGGCTGCTCGGCGCCATCCCCGGCCTTCTCGCCTACGCCGGCGGTGCCCTGGCCGTCGGCGCCCTCGCGGCCTGGCTGATCTCGCGCAGGATCCAGCGGCAGACCCGCGACCTGGCCTTCTCCGATATCGCAGGGCTGCTGGCGGAGCGCGAGGCGATGCTGCACTCCATCCGCGAGGGCGTGGTGGCCCTCGACCGCCAGGGCCGCATCCGGCTGGTCAACGACGAGGCCGCGCGGCTGCTCGGCCTGGCCCCGGACTCCCTCACCGGACGCAGGCTGGACGAGGTCCTGGGCGCCGGCCGCACCACCGACGTCCTGACCGGCAGGGTCACCGGCCACGACCTCCTCGCCGTCCAGGGCCCGCGGGTCCTGGTCGCCAACCGGATGCCCACCGAGGACGGCGGCGCAGTCGCCACCCTCCGCGACCGCACCGAACTGGAGCACCTGGGCCGGGAGCTCGACTCCACCCGGGGCCTGATCGACGCACTGCGCGCGCAGGACCACGAGCACGCCAACCGGCTGCACACCCTCCTCGGCCTGCTGGAGCTCGGCCTGCACGAGGAGGCGGTGGACTATGTGACCGAGGTCGTCGGCGTGCACCGCAGCACCGCCGAACAGGTCACCGAGAAGGTCCACGACCCCCTGCTCGCCGCCCTGCTGGTGGGCAAGGCCACGGTGGCCGCCGAGCGCGGCGTCTCCCTGCGGCTGGCCCCCTCCTCTCTGCTCCCCGACCGCCTGGTGGATCCGGGCGGTCTCGTCACGATCCTCGGAAACCTCGTGGACAACGCACTGGACGCCTCGGCGGGGTCGCCCGAGCCACGGGTCGAAGTGGAACTGCACGCACAGGGGCGCGCCGCCGTGCTGCGGGTGCGCGACAGCGGCCCCGGAGTCCCCGCTGCCCGGCGCGAGGAGATCTTCACCGAGGGCTGGTCCACCAAACAGCCCAGGGCACACCGCGAGCGCGGGCTGGGACTCGCCCTGGTGCGGCGCCTGGCGGAACGGCAGGGCGGCAGCGCCCGGGCCGGTGAAGCAGCGGACGGAGGGGCGGAGTTCTCCGTCGTACTCCCGGAGGCCCTGCGGTGACCGGCGTTCCGGATGGTGTGATCCACGTATTGGTCGTCGACGACGACATGCGTGTTGCCCGGATCAACGCGGCGTACGTGGCGAAGGTTCCCGGTTTCCATGTGGAGTTCCAGGCCCATTCCGCTGCCGAGGCCCTGGCGTTCGTCGAATCCGGCCGGCCCGTGGACCTGATCCTCCTGGACCACTACCTGCCCGACGAGAACGGCCTCGACCTGGTCCGCCGGCTCCGCCAGCTCGGCCGCAAGACCGACGTCATCATGGTGACGGCGGCCCGGGACCTGGCCACGGTCCAGTCGGCCATGCGGCTCGGCGCCCTGCAGTACCTGGTGAAGCCCTTCACCTTCGCGGGCCTGCGCGCCAAGCTGGAGGCCTACGGCGCCCTGCGCCGGACCCTGGACCTGGGCGGCGAGGCCGAACAGGCCGAGGTGGACCGCATCTTCGGTGCGCTGGCCGGGGCGGCAGCCCCGGTGGACCTCCCCAAGGGCCACTCCCCCACCACCGCCGAACTGGTCCGCCGGGTCCTGCGGTCGGCCGACGGTCCGCTCTCCACCCAGGAGGTCGCCGACCGCGCGGGCATCAGCCGGCAGACCGCCCAGCGCTACCTCAAGCTCCTCGACCGAGCCGGCCGCGTCCGCCTCACTCTCCGCTACGGCGAAACCGGCCGCCCGGAACACCGGTACGCCTGGCTCCCCGCCGGTACCGGCAGCCCCTGACATCCGGACCGGACAGCAACAAGGACAGCGACAGGGACGGGGACAGCGGCCATCACACCGCGCCGGCCCCGGTCAGCGCCCGTACCTCGGTCTCGGCGTGCTTCGCCGCATCCGGCACCTCACCCGAGGTGACGGTGCCCAGCCAGCCGGCCAGGAAGCCCAGCGGGATGGAGACGATCCCCGGGTTCTGCAACGGGAACAGGTGGAAGTCCACGCCCGGGAACAGCGCATCCGGACTGCCGGAGACCACCGGCGAGAACACCACCAGCAGCACGGCCGGAACCAGGCCGCCATACACCGACCAGACCGCGCCCCGCGTGGTGAACCCGCGCCAGAACAGCGAGTACATCAGCACCGGCAGATTGGCCGAGGCGGCCACCGCGAAGGCCAGGCCCACCAGGAACGCCACGTTGAGGTCCTGGGCCAGCAGCCCCAGCGCGATCGCCACCGCCCCGATGCCCACGGCCGCCACCCGCGCCACCGCGACCTCGCTGCGCTGCCGGGCGCGCCTGCGCCGCAGTGAGGCGTACAGATCGTGGGCCACCGAGGCGGAGGAGGCCAGGGTGATCCCGGCGACCACCGCGAGGATCGTTGCGAACGCGATGGCGGCGACGACGGCGAACAGCACCGCGCCCCCGGTACTGCCCGCCCCGCCGCCGAGGAAGGCGGCGAGCAGCGGGACCGCGGTGTTCCCCGAGGCATTGGAGGCCCGTACGGCATCCGGTCCCACCAGGGCCGCCGCCCCGAAGCCCAGCACGATGGTCATCAGGTAGAAGCCGCCGATGAGCGCGATGGCCCACACCACCGAGCGGCGTGCCGCCCGCGCGGTCGGCACGGTGTAGAAGCGGGACAGGATGTGCGGCAGCCCCGCGGTGCCCAGCACCAGGGCGAGGCCGAGGCTGATGAAGTCGAAGCGCGCGGTCCAGTCGCCGCCGTACCGGAGCCCGGGCCCGAGGAAGGCGGCGCCGTGGCCGCTGCGCTCGGCGGCACGGGTCAGCAGCTGGTTGAAGTCCCCGTGGAAGCGGATCAGGACCAGCACGGTCAGGGTGATCGCGCCGCCCATCAGCAGGACCGCCTTGACGATCTGGATCCAGGTGGTGGCCCGCATGCCGCCGAAGGACACGTAGACCACCATCAGCGCGCCGACCCCGATCACGGTCCAGGTCCGCGCGGCGGTGCTGCTGTTGCCCAGCAGCAGGCCGACCAGACTGCCCGCGCCGACCATCTGGGCGATCAGGTACAGCACCGAGACGGTGACCGAGGAGGTGCCGGCGGCGATCCGGACCGGACGCTCGCTCATCCTCGCCGCGACCACGTCGGCCAGGGTGAACCGGCCGCAGTTGCGGACCAGTTCGGCGACCAGGAAGAGCACCACCAGCCAGGCCACCAGAAAGCCGACCGAGTACAGCATGCCGTCGTAGCCGAAGAGGGCGATCAGGCCCGAGATGCCGAGGAAGGAGGCGGCGGACATGTAGTCGCCGGCGATGGCGAAACCGTTCTCCAGAGGCGAGAACAGCCGCCCCCCGGCGTAGAACTCCTCCGCCGAGCCGTGCCGGTTGCGGCTGACCCAGGTGGTGATGCCCAGGGTGACCGCGATGAAGGTGCTGAACAGGACGAGGGCGAGCGCCTGGTGTTCGGTGGTCACCGGCCGGCCCCCCGGCTGTGTTCCTGGTCGAACACCGTCCAGCGCAGCTCCAGCGCCGCGCGGTCCCGGCGCAGCCGGGCGTGGCGTGCGTAGGCCCAGGTCAGCAGGAAGGTGCTGAGGAACTGGCCGAGTCCCGCCAGCAGTGCCACGTTGACGGCGCCCAGCACCGGCCGGGCCATCAGGCCGGGGGCGACGGTGGCGGTGACCACGTACGCGAGGTACCAGAGCAGGAAGGCGAGGGTGGCGGGGACGACAAAGCGGCGGTAGCGGCTGCGCACCTCCTGGAAGACGGCGCTGCGCTGCACCTCCAGATAGATCGCGGCGGCATCGGCGCCACCGGCCGCACCACCGTCCGGGCCGGCTGCCGCATCGCCGTTCCGGCCCGCCGGGCCGGCCTGCCCCCGTACGCGCTCGCCCGCACCCGAGCCCGCGGCGCACTCGCCGGCGCCGCCGCTCTCGCCCTCACCCCAGTCGGCGGCCAGCGCGTCGTACCAGGGGTCGTCGAGCCGGATCGTTCCGGCATCACGACCATCGTGCTTGTCCACCGAACTCTCCTTGTCCGCAGCCGCAGTGGCCAGGTGTCCCCAAGGATGTGCGGAGTGACTGATTCCGGACTGGTGTACCGACGCGCTTCACCCCATCAGGTGACAGGGTGAAGCGCGAGCCCGGAAGGTACCGCCCCGGTCAGGCGTCGATGCGCGAGCGGTCCAGGGTGGCCGCCGAGCCGGTGATGAACTCCTTGCGGGGGGCCACCTCATTGCCCATGAGCAGGTCGAACACCTGCTCCGCCGAGTCCAGGTCGCCGATGTTGATCCGGCGCAGGGTGCGGAAGCGGGGGTCCATGGTGGTCTCCGCCAGCTGGTCGGCGTCCATCTCGCCGAGACCCTTGTACCGCTGGATCGAGTCCTTGTAGCGGATCCCCTTGCGCTGGTACTCCAGCAGGGTCTGCCGGAGCTCACTGTCCGAGTACGTGTACACGTACTTGTCCTGGCCCTTCTTGGGCTGGACCAGCTCGATCCGGTGCAGCGGCGGCACGGCGGCAAAGACCCGGCCGGCCTCCACCATCGGGCGCATGTAGCGCTGGAAGAGGGTCAGCAGCAGGCAGCGGATGTGGGCGCCGTCGACATCGGCGTCGACCAGCAGGACGATCTTGCCGTACCGGGCCGCGTCGAGGTCGAAGGTCCGGCCCGAGCCGGCCCCTATGACCTGGATGATCGCCCCACACTCGGCGTTCTTGAGCATGTCCGAGACCGAGGACTTCTGGACGTTGAGGATCTTGCCTCGGATCGGCAGCAGCGCCTGGAATTCCGAGTTCCGGGCGAGCTTGGCGGTACCGAGGGCGGAGTCCCCCTCGACGATGAAGAGCTCGCTGCGGTCCACGTCGTCACTGCGGCAGTCGGCCAGCTTGGCCGGCAGCGAGGAGGACTCCAGCGCCGTCTTGCGGCGCTGGGCCTCCTTGTGCTGCCGGGCGGCGATCCGGGTGCGGGCCGCCGCGACGATCTTCTCCATGACAGCGCGGGCCTGCTGCTTGTCGTCCCGCTTGGTGGAGGTCAGGAAGGCCTTGAGCTCCTTGGCGACCACAGCCGCGACGATCCGGGTGGCCGCCGAGGTGCCGAGCACCTCCTTGGTCTGGCCCTCGAACTGCGGCTCGGCCAGCCGGACGGTCACCACCGCCGTCAGGCCCTCCATCGCGTCGTCCTTGACCACGTCGTCCTCGGCGACCCGAAGCAGCTTCGCGGAGCGGAGCACTTCGTTCACGGTCTTGGTGACCGAGCGCTCGAATCCGGACACGTGGGTGCCGCCCTTGGGGGTGGCGATGATGTTCACGAAGGACTTCAGCTGGGTCTCGTACCCGGTGCCCCAGCGCAGGGCGATGTCCACGCCGAGCTCGCGGGTGACCTCGGTGGGGGTCATGTGGCCGCGCTCGTCGAGGACCGGGACGGTCTCCTTGAAGGTGCCCTGGCCGGTCAGCCGGAGCACATCGCAGACGGCCTTGTCCTGGGCCAGGTACTCGCAGAACTCGCTGATGCCGCCGTCGAAGCGGAACGTCTCCTCGGTCTTGCCGGCGCCGTCGATGCCGCGCTCGTCGCGGACCACGATGGTCAGGCCGGGGACCAGGAAGGCGGTCTGGCGGGCGCGCTGGTAGAGGTTCTCCAGCGAGAGCCGGGCGTCCTTGAGGAAGATCTGCCGGTCGGCCCAGTACCGCACCCGGGTGCCGGTGCGGCCCTTGGGGACGCGCTTGCCCTTGTGCAGCCCGTTGGCGGGGTCGAACGGGCTGTCCGGACCCGGCTCGGTGAACATGCCGGGGACACCGCGGCGGAAGCTGATCGAGTGGGTGGCGCTGTTACGGTCGACCTCGACGTCGAGGCGGGCGGAGAGCGCGTTCACCACGGAGGCGCCGACGCCGTGCAGGCCGCCGGAGGCCGCGTACGAGCCCCCGCCGAACTTGCCGCCGGCGTGCAGCTTGGTCATGACGACCTCGATGCCGGACAGCCCGGTCTTGGGCTCCACGTCGACGGGGATGCCGCGGCCGTTGTCACGGACCTCGACCGAGCCGTCGTCGTGCAGGATGACCTCGATGTGGTCGCAGAAGCCGCCCAGGGCCTCGTCGACCGAATTGTCGATGATCTCCCAGAGGCAGTGCATGAGCCCGCGGCTGTCGGTGGAACCGATATACATGCCGGGGCGTTTCCGGACGGCCTCAAGACCCTCGAGGACGAGCAGGTGCCGCGCGGTGTAGTTGGAGCCGTCCCGGTCTGCTCCGGTCAGCAGCGCGCTGGAAGGCACGGACGTGTCGGCGGTCACGCAGTTCGCTCCTCGCTGAATTTCTTTTCTGGCCCGGTCGGGCTCAGGGGTGGCTCGGTTGCCCGTCAGAGGGTACCGAGGCCTGGTAGAGCCGATGCAACGCCACCCTCGTGCCGGTTCAGCCTAATGCAGATCCGCACGGGTGTTCGATACTTCGTTGGAGTGAAGCAAACATCACGTTCCCTTCCGCGCATGAACCATTTAGGGTTCGGGCACGTCCTCATGAACAACCGGCACTCACGCCGGGGAGGATCAAACCGGCTACACGCACTGACAAGCAACGCGAAACCGTAAAGCAACGCAATACGGCTCCTTCGCCGCCAACCGGCAGCAGCCGGCCAGCTTCGGAAGGAAGTTTCGAGGAAAAGCCGCGAGCGGGAACGTTTTCGGCCTGGTTGGATGTTGACCCTGGTACGACAGCTCGTCGAGCTAGAGAAGAGGCGACGTGACTACTGTTCTGACACCCGCGACCCCGCTGACGGCCGCTGACCGATGCGACCGTTGCGGCGCCCAGGCATATCTGCGCGTCGTCCTGATGAGCGGCGGTGAACTGCTCTTCTGCGCCCACCACGGGCGTAAGTTCGAGCCGGAACTCAAGAAGATCGCCGCGGAAATACAGGATGAGACTGAGCGGCTCACGACCGCTCCGGCCAGCGCCGACACCGAGGAACGCTGACACTCGCATCCCGACGAGCCAGGACCGGCCAGGCCGGTCGACGGGCGGTACCCCTGCAACCCAGGGGTGCCGCCCGTCCTCGTTCCGCGACGTCCGCTCCGCGACCCGGACCGACCCGGCCCGGCCGCGGTCAGCCCGTCGTGAACCCGGCGAGCGGGGCGATCTTCGTATAGACGCCAGGGCTGTCCGCACGCCCGCAGCCGCGTCCCCAGGAGACCAGCCCGATGAGGCGGCCCCCGGCCACCAGCGGCCCGCCGCTGTCCCCCTGACAGGCGTCCTTGCCGCCTTCTCCGGCACCGGCCCCGGCACACACCATGGACTCCGCCAGGTACCGCCCGTCCGCATCCCCGGGATACGCCGCCCGGCAGACCTCGTCCGCCAGCACGGTCACTCCGGCGGCACGCAGCGCGTAGGCGTAGTCACCGAATCCGCTGGTATCGCCCCAGCCGTAGACGGCCGCCTCGGTACCGGCCGCGTAGCCGGGATCCCCCGGGCCGGCGAGCGGGACTACGTAATGTGCCGGTACGGATTCGTTGAGTTCCAGTACGGCGAGGTCGCCGGCGTTGGTCGCCGGATCGTAGGCGGGGTTCACCCGGGCCCCGCGCACCGCGATCTCGCGGCCCTCGGCCGCCCGCAGCTCGGTACGCCCGATGATCACCCGGAGATCGCGCACGGATTCGACCGGGCCGCCCAGGACCTGGCGGCCGAGGCAGTGGGCCGCGGTCAGCACCTTGGTCGGGCCGATGATCACACCCCCGCAGAACTGCCCGGCCCGCGTACCCCCGAACCGGTCACGGCTGGAGAGGGCCACCACCCACGGACTGTCGGCGATCTTGACCGGCTTTCCGCCGATCACCCCGCCGTCCGGGGCCGCCTGCCGGGCCTGGGCGAGGGGTATGGCGGCGGCTGCCGCCGCCAGGGTCAGTGCGCCCGCCAGGACACGGGCGAGGGGACGACGCATGTGACCTCCTGACTCCGAGTGTGTACGTACTCCACTCAGAGTGGGATGCCAGGTGGCCGTGCGCACCCGCGCGGCCACCGCGCGCCGTCCCCTGCCGTGCCCGTGCGGCGGGCCCCCGGCCGGCTCCTGCTGCTAGTCCAGGTAGTCGCGCAGCACCTGCGAGCGCGACGGGTGGCGCAGCTTCGACATGGTCTTGGATTCGATCTGGCGGATCCGCTCACGGGTCACCCCATAGACCTTGCCGATCTCGTCCAGGGTCTTGGGCTGGCCGTCGGTGAGCCCGAAGCGCATGGAGACCACGCCGGCCTCGCGCTCGCTGAGGGTGTCGAGCACCGAGTGCAGCTGTTCCTGCAGGAGCGTGAAGGAGACCGCGTCGGCCGGGACGACCGCCTCGGAGTCCTCGATGAGGTCACCGAACTCGCTGTCGCCGTCCTCACCCAGGGGGGTGTGGAGGGAGATCGGCTCGCGGCCGTACTTCTGGACCTCGATGACCTTCTCCGGGGTCATGTCGAGTTCCTTGGCCAGCTCCTCCGGGGTGGGCTCGCGGCCCAGGTCTTGGAGCATCTGGCGCTGCACCCGGGCCAGCTTGTTGATCACTTCGACCATGTGCACCGGGATGCGGATGGTGCGGGCCTGGTCGGCCATGGCGCGGGTGATCGCCTGCCGGATCCACCAGGTCGCATAGGTCGAGAACTTGTAGCCCTTGGTGTAGTCGAACTTCTCGACGGCGCGGATCAGGCCCAGGTTGCCCTCCTGGATCAGGTCCAGGAAGAGCATGCCGCGGCCGGTGTAGCGCTTGGCCAGCGAGACCACGAGGCGGAGGTTGGCCTCCAGCAGGTGGTTCTTGGCCCGGCGGCCGTCCTCGGCGATGATCTCCAGCTCGCGCTTGAGCTTGGGGGCCAGCTTGTCGGAGTTGGCCAGCTTGTCCTCGGCGAACAGGCCCGCCTCGATCCGCTTGGCGAGCTCGACCTCCTGCTCGGCGTTGAGGAGGGGGACCTTGCCGATCTGCTTGAGGTAGTCCTTGACGGGGTCCGCGGTGGCACCGGCGACGGCCACCTGCTGGGCCGGGGCGTCGTCCTCGTCGTCGTCGGAGAGGACGAAGCCCTTGCTCTCGCCGCTTTCCTCTTCCTCGCCCTCGCCGGCCTTGACCACGGCGGGGCCTTCGTCGAGGGGTTCTTCGTCGGTGGACTCGTCGGCGGTCTTCGAGGCCGCCGTCTTCTTCGCCGCGGTCTTCTTCGCGGCGGTCTTCTTGGCGGGCGCGGCCTTCTTGGCCGCCGTCTTCTTGGCCGCTGCCTTCTTGGCGGGCGGGGTTGCGGTTCCGGTCTCGTCCGCGAGGGCGTCAGCGGCGGTCTCCGGGTCTGCCGGCCGTTCCTCCGGGGCAGCGGTGTCGGCCGCCGTCGCGCGGGCCGCGACGGTCTTGGTGGCCGTCCGCTTGGCCGGGGCCTTCGCTGCGACGCTCTTGCGGCTGCGCTTGGGTGACTCCGCGGCACTGACCATCAGCGTCACACCCTCTTCCTCGAGGATCTGGTTGAGGCTGCGCAGAACATTCTTCCACTGGCTTTGCGGAATCTGGTCAGCCTCGAAGGCCCGACGCACGTCATCGCCGGCGATCTGCCCCTCGGCCTTGCCCCGCTCGATGAGCGCCATCACAGACTCGGACTCGGCGATCTCCGGCGGGAGCGTACGGGATGTGCTGGCCGACACGAACAACCTCTCGGAACGATGGGAACGGCTTCCGACCCCGGTCTGGTGCTGGACCGGAGCCGACGACCACCGACGGGGATGGGCCGGCGGCGCGAGCGGGGGCCGGGGAGCTCCACAGCACCCGGTACGGCTGCTGCACTACCTCCGTCGGCCATCACCTCTTAGGTCATCGCGAGACCTCGCGGAGCGTTACGCCCAATCTTCGTGGCCCGAATCACATCGGCCTGCCGGGGACAGGTTCCGGCGGTGCTGTCGCCGGGCCCGTGGGCCCGGCGACAGGCGGTTCTTCTCCGTGTCGCGGCGCCCCCCGCGCGCACCCGCCGGTCAGTGCTCGCGCGGTGCCGGGACCACGCGCTCGACCTCCGGATGAACTGTCAGCAGCTGGCGCATGGCGTTCTCGGCTCCGGCCGCGTCGCCGGCCGCGAGGGCCTCGACGATCCGGGCGTGGTGCGCGACGCAGGTCTCGCTGGGGCGGTCGCAGGCGGTGACCGGGCTCCCGGAGACCTGGAGGGCGGCGGAGACGATGCCGGAGAGGTGCTCGAGCATGCGGTTGCCGGCGACCTGGATGAGAAGGGCGTGGAACTCGTTGTCGGCCCGGGCGAAGGTGATCGCGTCGCCCTGTCCGAGGGCGTGGCCCATGATCTCGACCATGTCGGCCAGGCGCTGCTGGACGTCCTGGCGGCCGTGTCCGGCGGCGAGGCGGGCGGCCAGCGGCTCGATGGTCCAGCGGAGCTCGTTGAGCTCGCGCCGCTGGTCCTCGCGCTGCGGCCCGAAGGCGCGCCACTCGATGATGTCGGGGTCGAGCAGGTTCCAGTCCGCAACCGGACGGACCCGGGTGCCGACGTTGGGGCGGGCGCTGACGAGGCCCTTGGCCTCCAGGACCCGGAGCGATTCGCGGACGACCGTGCGGGAGACCTCGAAGCGCTGGCCGATCTCCTCGGGGACCAGCGGGCGGTCCGCGCCGAGGTCGCCGGAAACGATCATCTGACCTAGCTGCTGGACGAGTTGGCCGTGCAGTCCGCGGCCACGGCTGCCTGCCGCCCGGCGTCCCACCCGGCCCAACTCGACGTCGGCGCCGTCCCAGTGGGACGCGCCGACGCGGTCGGCGCCGGGGGCGTCCGCGTAGGGGTAGCGATCGAGTTCGCCCGGGCCGGCGAGGCCGGTGTCGGCATGGCGGGCGGCGGTCATCATGGTGTGCGCAAGGGTACTCACGAATCCTTTGTCGGCCGTGCCTGATGGACCCTTGAGGTCTTTGGTGAAAAGCACACGAAAGGGTGATCAGTGCCACCTGCGCAATTGACGCCTTATCGTAAGGAATCGATCACCACCGGACTCTGCTGCGCAGACCGGTGAATCCGTAGGCGCACAGCAGGACCGTCAGGGACAACAGCAGGGCGGTTCCGACGGGTTGGGTCATCACCCGCAGGGTCCCCAGCACCAGCCGGTCCGCCTCCGGCGGCCACTGGGCGAAGGACAGCCCGCGCAGCCGGGCGGCGAGCCCGGAGGCCGGGTACGCGGAGGGCCCGGCCAGGGCTCTGCTCACCAGCGGAACGACCATGACGGGTACGGCGAGTACGGCGGCCAGCCCGGCGGTGGCCGAACGGAACACCCCGGAGGCGAGCACCCCGGCCCAGGCACAGCCGATCAGCAGCCCCGCCCAACTCGCAGCCGGCGAGATCCATTCCGCCGGGGGCCGCAGCGGGCCGTGGTCGAACACCAGCCGCAGGACGGCCGCATCGGCGGTGACGGCGAGCGCGCCGAGCAGCAGCGCGAGGGCGGCGCAGACCCCGAGTTTGGCGAGGAGGAGCCCCATCCGGCGCGGGACGGTGCCGCGGTCCGCGGCGAGCGCGGGGTAGCGGTACTCCTCCCCGAAGGCGAGCGCCCCCAGCAGCCCGGCACCCACCGCGGCCGGGGGCAACGGCACCCGGTCCGGCCAGGCGGCGAGCAGCCGGTGCTGCGGAGCGTGCCCGGCCCGGGCCATGAGGACGGCGGTGACCACGGAGACCACGGTCACCACTGCCGCGGTGAGCACGGGGGTGGCGGTACCGAAGACACGGCGCAGTTCGTAGCGCACCGGCCGCAGCGGGCCGCCGACCCGGCGCACGGCCGACGCAGGCCGCCCGGCCCGGGCCCGGTCAGGGCCGGCCGCCGCCTCGGCGGCCGTCTTCGCGTCCGCGTCCGGCCCGGCCGGGGGCGCCGGGGCGGGGGCGCCGGTGTCTCCGGTTTCGTCGGCGAGCTGGTGGACGAGCACGCCGTGCCGGAAGGCCGCCTCGCCGATCTCGGCGCAGCTGCTGCCGTAGACCGACAGCCGGCTGCCGCTCTCCTCGACGATCTCCACCGCCCGCCGGTCGGCCCGGGCCTCGCGGCCCAGTACGTCGGCCAGCCGCGCGGCGTGCGGGGTGCGTACGGCCACCCGCGGGCGCAGCCGGGTCCGGGCGAACCGGGCCACGTCCTGGTCGGCGACGAGCCGGCCGCCCTGGATGGTCACGACCTGGTCGGCGGCGCGGGCGGCCTCCTTGGGGTCGGCGGTGGTGAACAGCACGGCACCGCCGAGGGCGGCATGGCTGCGCAACAGCCCGTGCATCCAGTTCTGTTCGCGGGGCGAGAGGCCGGTGGCCGGCTCGTCGAGCAGCAGGGTGCAGGGATCGGCGAGCAGCGCCGCGGCCAGCCCGACCCGGCGGGCCATGCCGACCGACAGGGAGCCGAGCCGCTGGTCCCGCAGGCCCGCGATTCCGACGACCTCGAGCACGGCGTCCGCCCGGGAGCCGGGCACCCCCGCCGCGGCACAGAGCATCCGCAGCTGGTTCCGGACGGTCCGGGCGGGATGCCCGGGGAGTTCGCCGAGCAAGACGCCGACTTCCCGCCCCGGGTGCGGGATGCGGTGCAGTGGGCGGCCCCGGAAGTAGGCCACCCCCCGCCCGGGTTCGAGTTCGAGCATGAGCCGGAGGGCCGTGGTCTTGCCCGACCCGGCTTCGCCGAGCAGGGCGGTCACCCGCCCGGGACAGACCTCGAAGGTGAGGTCGTCCACGATGGGCGGCTTGTCTCGGCGGGGTGCACTGGTGAGTCCGATGGCCTGGAGCATCGCTTCTCTCGCGGGAGGTGAGACCGCTCGGCGGCAGGGTGGGTACCACCATCAAGATAACGCGATATGTCCGATTTTCGGCGCAACGGCTCCGGTCCGGTGTCGGATCGTCAGACTTCCGGGCGCAGCATCGGCGGGTTCAGCAGCGTTGCCCCGCCGGCCCGGAACAGCTGGGCGGGACGGCCGCCCTGACGGGTGGTCGTACCGCCGGCCGGCACCAGGAACCCCGGGGTTCCGGTGACCTTGCGGTGGAAGTTGCGCGGGTCGAGGGCCACACCCCACACCGCCTCGTACACCCGGCGCAGCTCGCCGACGGTGAACTCGGGCGGGCAGAAGGCGGTGGCGAGCGAGGAGTACTCGATCTTCGAGCGGGCGCGCTCGACCCCGTCCGCGAGGATCTTGGCGTGGTCGAAGGCGAGTCCGGCGGAGGGCTCGCTCTCTGCGGCAAGGAGCTCCTCCACCGGGGCCCAGCGCGCGCTGTTGGCGTCCCCGCCGGCCCGGGGCGCCGGGAGGTCCGGGGCGAGCACCAGATGCGCGACGCTGACCACCCGCATCCGCGGGTCCCGCTTGGGGTCCCCGTAGGTGGCGAGCTGTTCGAGGTGGGCTCCGTTGCCCGCGCCGGGCTCGGCGGGATCGTGGGCGCACAGCCCGGTCTCCTCGGAGAGCTCCCGGCCCGCGGCAGCCGCAAGGTCCTCGTCTCCGCGCACGAAACCGCCGGGCAGCGCCCACCGGCCCTGGAACGGCTGCTCACCCCGTCGGACCACGAGTGCGCAGAGCGCGTGGCGCCGTACGGTGAGCACGACCAGGTCGACGGTGACAGCGAAGGGCGGGAAGGCCGACGGGTCGTAGGGCGACATGCCGCGATCATAGTCGTCTGCCTGACGATAAACAGCGCTTTGACGGTCCGGACCGCAGCGGCCCACAGGCCGCGTCCGCTACGTCGCCAGCTGCAGCGCATCGGCGGCCTCCTCCACCATGCCCAGGCCCAGCCGGCTGACCCGGACGGCGAACGGTTCACCGGCCACCCGCAGGCCGGAGAGCCGCAGGGCGCCGAGCGGGGCGTTGCCGACCGGAGCGAGCGCCACGGTGCCGGCCGGTGCATCGGGGCGGATCCCGGCGAGGGCGGTGAGCACGTGGATTCCGGCGGCAGCCGCCACCGAGGCCGGGCGGCAGGCCGCGGGGTGCGGCAGCGGGGCGCTGCCCTCGGTCCGCTGCTCGGCCGCATACATCTCGGGCAGCCGGTAGCCGAAGGACTCGGCGGCGTCCAGCAGCCCCCGGAGCAGTCCGGCGGCCTCCTTCTCGAATCCGGCGGCGGCCAGGCCGGCGACCGCGATGGCGCTCTCCTGCGGGCGCACTGCTCCCGAGCGGTGGCCGAAGGGGTTGTGTCCGGGCTCCCGCACGGCCATGCTGCGCAGCCCCCAGCCGGAGTCCATCGGCGGGGCTCCGAGCAGCCGGGCGAGCTGCTCGGTGCGGACGGGGTCGAGCAGCCCGGGGGCGAGCTGCCCGCCGCCCAGCAGCCCGGTGTCGAGCAGGTGCGCGGCGGCGGCGGTCAGCCGGGGCAGTGGGCGCCCGTCGGGGTGCAGCGCGGCGGCCGGCCGGCCGCCGGAGGGGCCGTCCCCGTCGATCCAGAACCGGGCCCGGAACCGCCGTCCGAGGGCAGCCGCCCAGTCCCGCCATTCCTCCGCATCCGGACGGCCGCACTCGGCCAGCAGGTCGGCTCCGAGCAGGGCCGCCCGGTGGGCGTGGGCCTGGGTCTCGCACCGGCGTGGCCCGGGGTCGGGGTCGGCCAGGAACCCGTCCTCCCCGAGGTTGGCGCGCAACCAGCCCAGGCAGCGCTCGGCGGCCGGCAGCAGCTCGGCCAGCTCCCCCTCCGGCAGCCCCCAGCGGCGGGCCTCGGCGAGGACGGCCGGGAAGGCGAGGGTGGCCTCGGTCCCCGTGCAGCCCGGGGGGAGCTGCGGCCCCGCGCCGCGCAGCGGGCCGGGGATCCGGCCCGCCTCCGGCCCCCGGCCACCCGTCTGGGTCCGGGCCAGGATGCGCAGGGTGGCGACGGCCAGCCCGGTCCCGAGCGGCAGCGCCATCCTGGCGGCCCACAGGGACTCCGCCGGGGCAATGCCCAGGCGCCAGGGCACACCGGCCGCCACAAAGGCGCCGGAGGGCCCCTCCGGGTCTCTCAGCAGCAGCGCCCGCAGGTCCTCCCGGCTGGTCCGGAACCAGAGGTCGGCGCGCGGGTCGTCCCCCTCGGCCCGGGCCTCGGACAGCGGGTTCGCCACCTGTCCCACGGGGGCCCTGGCCGTGCGGTGCTGCGCGGTGCGCAGCTCGATGGTGCGGGCCTCGCCGGGGGCGAGTTCCAGCTGCCAGCGGAGCAGTCCGGCGGAGGCGACCGCATCGTCCGGGGGCGGCTCGGCGGTGGTGACCGCCTGGGCTTCGCCGGCACTCCAGTGCAGTCCGCTGGTGTGCACCCCGGCCGGCACCTCGGGCCCGGCGCGGCCGGAGGCAACGGCGGCCAGGTCGGCCAGGTCGGTGCCGAGGGTGATCTCCACCGGTACCCGGTGCGGTCGGGCGGTGAAGTTCCGCAGGGTGATGCGCTCGGTGCCGTCGGCGTGCCGGACGCGTTCGACGCCGATGTCGGGGTCCGGGCCGGCTTCGGCACCGGTGCGCACGGTGGCGGTGAAGCCGGCCCGGTCGGCGCCCAGGCTGCGGCCCTGCACGGCGACCGGGTCGCGCCCGGCGATGCGCAGCAGGCAGCGGGAGAGCAGCCGGCGTCCGGAACGGTAGATGCCGTCGAGTCCGGACCCCGTGAGCTGGCCGTGCTCCGGAGAGATCGCCAGGCAGGGCGCGGCAACACAGATGACGGCGCCGTGCACCGGCGGCAGTTCGGGCCGGCGGGCGGGGGGAACGGGGTGAGCCATGCGTCGGGCTGCCTTGTCTGCCGGGGCTGCGCTCGGGACGGGTGCACTGGGGCAGCCGCGCGGCTGGGCCGCCGCCACCTCAAGGCTGAACGCCCCCACCCCCGCCCGGGTCACGGCCGCCGGCTGCGACGGCCGCGGCCGGCCTACCGGCCGGACCGCCCGGGCGACCGTCCTGGCGACCGCACGGGTGAGGGTCGATGCGGCCCCTGCCGCGAGCCGGGCACCCCTGAAGACGGTCTTCGGGAAGGCCGGTGCCCGGCGCCCGGGACGTGCTGCACGGCAGGTGCCGCCGGCCCTTCCGGTGCCGACCGACCGACGGGGCGGCCGGGGCGGGCGCAGAACCGCCCGGCGAAGGCAGGCCCGGTCGGCCGGTGGCCGGGGAGGTCCTTGGCCACGGGCACCGCATGCCCGCACCGCCCCGGGCAGCCCGGGTCCGGCGGCTGTGGGTCCGGAGGCCGGCCGAGGCCGGAGCCCTGGCCTCACTGCTCGCTCCCGGCGGGGCGGCGGGTGTTCCGGCGGGAGGTCTTGGAGCGGCGTCCTGCCGGGCGGGACAGTGACGGCCGCTTGCGGCGCGGTTCGCGGCGGCGGCGCTCTTCGCGCAGGCAGTGCCGCAGCCCCTCCGGGTCGATGCCCTCGTTGCAGGCCCGGTGGAGCAGCTGGGCGAAGCGGTACTCGGCATCGGCCCGCAGCGCCAAGGACAGCGCGATCCGGGCGGTCGGCTCGTCCCCGGTGGACCAGGAGACCCAGCCGGCCAGGGTGAGCGGGGCCGCGGCGTGTTCCTGGTACGCACCGACGCAGCGGCGGGCCAGCGCGCGCCACAGCCGCAGCGCGGGGGCGGCCTCCTCGTCCTCCATCCATTCCGCCGCGATGTCCCGGATCTCCCGGTCCTGGAGGCCGAGGATGAGGGCGGCGGCCTCGTCGTGGCCGAGCAGCGCATCGTCCCAGTCGTCGGCCGCCGGGCCGCCTTCCGCCGGCGGGGCGAGGGTCAGCCGCCGCATCAGGGTCCGGGCCAGGGCGAGGGTCTCCGCGCCGACCTCCTCCCGGGTGGTGCCGTCGAGGATCCTCGGCACCAGTCCGATGGCGGTCCGGTCCAGCGCCCGCAGCTGTTCCTCGGCCACCGGGCCGCGCAGGGGCGCCAGCCGGTTTTCGATCTCCTTGAGCGTGCCCCGCACGTGCAGCCCGGCATAGGTCGCGGCGGCGGCCATCACCGAGGTCCCGGGAGCGGCCAGCGGGCTCCCCTCGGCCGGGCAGCAGCGGGGGTCCGGGCAGCAGTAGGACCAGTACCGGCCGCCGGAGATACAGAGGGCCTCCAGGACCGGCACGTCCAGGCCGCCGCAGGCCAGCCGGATCCGCTGGGCGAAGGGCCGGAGCCGGGTCATCACCCGCTGGGCGGTCTCGCCCTCCTGTGGATCCTGGCAGAGGAACAGGACGATGCCGTCCGGCTTGCCGCCGCGCCGCTCACTCCCCCGCACGAGGCAGTCCGCGACCTGGCGCGCGGTGTCCTCCCATTCCGCGGACGTGGTGGGGAGGCCGACCCTCAGCCGGCCGCCGAACCGGCCGCCCTCGCCGTGGACCGCGACCATGACCAGGGAATCGCTGGGGTGGAAGCCGACCATGTACGGCAATGCGTCGGCCAGTTCTGCCGGGCTGCGCAGGGTGATCTGCGGGCCGACGGGTGACTGCGGAGACTCGATGGGTTCTTGGTTCTTCGTCATGCCCCGACGGTCGCGGTCCCGGCCCCATCCCCGAAACCCCTGTGGACAACTCCTGGCATGTCCAGAACCATGCACGGCTTTCACCGTCCACAGGCCCCGGAGGCCGATGGCGCGATGTCCGACCCATCAGGTTGCATGGGGGCATGAACGCAGACCTGAGGTCCTCCGCCGATTCCGTGCTCGCCCGCCTCGTCGGCGACCCGACGGGCACCGCGCGGCTGCGCGAGGACCAGTGGCGGGCGATCGAGGCCCTGGTCGCGGACAAGCGGCGGGCCCTGGTGGTGCAGCGCACCGGCTGGGGCAAGTCCGCCGTGTACTTCGTGGCCACATCCCTGCTGCGGGCCGCCGGCTCCGGGCCGACGGTGATCGTCTCGCCGCTGCTCGCACTGATGCGCAATCAGGTGGAGGCGGCTGCCCGGGCCGGTATCCATGCCCGGACCATCAACTCCGCCAACCCCGAGGAGTGGGAAACCATCCAGGCGGAGGTGGCGGCTGGCGCGGTCGATGTCCTGCTGGTCAGCCCGGAGCGGCTGAACAACCCCGAATTCCGCGACCAGGTCCTGCCGAAGCTCGCGGCGGCGACCGGTCTGCTGGTGGTGGACGAGGCCCACTGCATCTCCGACTGGGGGCATGACTTCCGTCCGGACTACCGGCGGCTCCGGACGATGCTGGCGGATCTGCCGCCGGGGGTGCCGGTGCTCGCCACCACCGCCACCGCCAATGCCCGGGTCACCGCGGACGTCGCCGAGCAGCTGGGCACGGGCGCGGGCACGGACGCTCTGGTGCTGCGCGGTGCACTGGACCGGGAGAGCCTCAGTCTGGCGGTGCTGACACTGCCCACGGCCGCGCACCGGCTGGCCTGGCTCGCCGACCACCTGGGCGAACTGCCGGGGTCGGGGATCATCTACACCCTGACGGTGGCCGCGGCCGAGGAGGTGACGGCCTACCTGCGCCACCGCGGGCACACGGTGGCCTCGTACACGGGCCGGACCGAAAACGCCGACCGGATGCAGGCCGAGGAGGACCTCCAGGCCAACCGGGTCAAGGCCCTGGTGGCGACCTCGGCTCTCGGGATGGGCTTCGACAAGCCCGACCTGGGCTTCGTCGTGCATCTGGGCTCCCCGTCCTCGCCGATCGCGTACTACCAGCAGGTGGGCCGCGCAGGCCGTGGCGTGGAGCACGCGGAGGTGCTGTTGCTGCCGGGCAAGGAGGACGAGGCGATCTGGCAGTACTTCGCCTCCGTGGCCTTCCCGCCGGAGGAGCAGGTTCGCCGGACCCTCGACGTGCTGGCGCAGGCGGGCAGGCCGCTCTCGCTGCCCGCCCTGGAGCCTCTGGTCGACCTGCGGCGCACCAGGCTGGAGACCATGCTCAAGGTCCTCGACGTGGACGGCGCGGTGCACCGCGTCAAGGGCGGTTGGACCTCGACGGGCGAGCCGTGGACGTACGACGCCGAGCGGTACGCGTGGGTGGCCCGGCAGCGGGCGGCCGAGCAGCAGGCCATGCGGGAGTACGCGGCGACCGGCGGGTGCCGGATGGAGTTCCTGCGACGCCAGTTGGACGACGAGGGGGCCCGGCCGTGCGGCCGGTGTGACAACTGCGCGGGCGCCCGGTTCACCGCTCAGGTCTCCGAGGCCGCGCTGGACACGGCGCGCGGGGAACTGGGCCGTCCGGGGGTGGAGCTGGAGCCGCGCCGGATGTGGCCCACCGGGCTGCCGGCGGTCGGGGTGGACCTCAAAGGCCGGATTCCGGCGGGTGAGCAGGCTTCCGCGGGCCGGGCGCTGGGGCGGCTGTCCGATATCGGCTGGGGGAACCGGCTGCGCCCGCTGCTGGCCCCGCAGGCTGCGGACCAGCTGATTCCGGACGACGTTGCCCAGGCTGTGGTGGCCGTTCTCGCCGACTGGGCGCGCGGGCCGGGCGGCTGGGCCTCGGGGGCACCGGACGCACCCGCGCGGCCGGTGGGCGTGGTGGCACTCCCCTCCCGCGGCAAGCCCCAGCTGATCGGCTCACTGGCCGCGCGAATCGCGGAAGTCGGTCGGATTCCGCTGCTCGGCACGCTCGCTTACACGGACGCGGTACCGGAATTCGGGCTGCCGTCGTCGAACAGTGCACAGCGGGTCCGGGGCCTCCATCAGGCGTTGACCGTGCCCCCGGCGCTGGCGGAGACCCTGGCGGAGGCGGCCGGCCCGGTGCTGCTCGTGGACGACCGCTCGGAGAGCGGCTGGACGCTCGCGGTGGCAGCGAGGCTGCTGCGGCGAGCCGGGGCAAAGGAGGTGTTTCCGCTGGTACTCGCGATCCAGCCGTAGCGGAATGCGTGATCAAGTGCGCAGCGGGGCAAGGATTTGAGCGGCATACCAGCCAATTCCGGTCGGCCGGGCCAATTGCTCGTTGCCGCGCGCTGATGGGCCACGCGAGAATTGGAGGGCTCCCGCTCGGCTCGTCGGCACTCTTCAGGGCCGCGCTGCGGCGCGCCGTCACCCAGCCGTGCCCCGTCAGCGGGCGTGTACCCGAAGGGAGGACCGTGACCTTCGGATTCGCCCCGCCCGCGAGCACGTCCCTGGCAACGCCCGGCAAGGGAGTCAGCCGGCACGGCAGACTGCTGGAGCCCGCCGAGTGGACATCCGCCGGAATCCCGCTGCTGACCAATCCGCGCGAGGTGGTCAGCGGGTTGCACTCCCGGCACACACCGGTGCCCGGGGTGGCCATGATCGCCGTACTGGGGCCCGAAGATCGGCTGGTGGCCAGCGCATCCTTCACCCACCGGTCCGGCTCGGCGGACGGCTGGGACTACCGCAACGCGCTGCTGGCCCGGCTGCGCCGGGTGCTCCCGCACGACCTGCGGCGCCGCAGTCCGGTCCGGACCGCGGTGCTGCTCTACTGCCGGGACGGCGACGAGCAGTGGACCGAGGAGGACGGGGCCTGGATGTGGGGGCTGCGGGACGCCTGCACCCTGCACGGGCTGCGCTGCGGTGCGTACATCACGCTGACCCGGGACGGCTGGCAGGTGCTGGGCGAGGGCCGCGGCGGCCGGCATCCCGACTCACACTCGCCGCCGGTGCGGCTGGGTGACATCGTGACGGATCCGGTGCCGCTGACGCTGCGGACGGGCGGCGGCGCCACCGAAACCCTGCGCCGTACCGTCGCACGCTGAACGGCCGTCAACCGCAGCCGGGTGAGCCGGGCCGGCGGCCGGTGAACTGCCGTGGTGTGCACGTGCGTACGCGGACGGGCGTGCGGACGGCGACACCGCACGGCACGGCACGGCACGGTCGGACTTCACCGGGCGGAGGTACACGGAACGGGGCTTCAGCGGGGCCGGCCCAAGGCCTGCCCCGCCCCTTGCCCGCTCCCCCGCGCGTGGGTACGGGGCGTCAGACGCCCGCGCCCAGCACGGAGTTGATCCGCTCCGGCTCGCCGCACACGATCAGCAGCGCACCGGCTCGGGTCAGCGCGACCGGCAGTGCCCGCGCGGCCGAGTCGAGCGGACCGCCGTTGGCCGCGAAGACCACGACGGGCCGGCCCGCGGCCCGCTGTACCTGCGCGGCGTCCGCGTAGAAGACGTCGTCGCCGGCGTCGTGCTGGGCCCAGTAGGCAGGCTCGCCGAAGGACAGCTCGTGCGCGGCCCACGGGTGCAGGTCGCCGGTGGTGAGCACCAGGATGTCGCCGGGCGCGCGACCGGTGTCGAGCAGCAGGTCGACGGCCTCTTCGGCCGCATCCAGGGCGCCCTCGGCCGAGGCCGGGATGAGCTGGATCTGCGGCACCGCGGCGGAGACCGAGGGAGCTGCGGAGGTGGTTACGGGGGCAGGTCCGGACGTTGCCCGCTGCACGGGCGGAGCGGGCCTGGGGGCGCCGCCCGCATGGTGTGCCGCTGCGGGGGCAGGACCGGGGCGCCCGGGCCGCGGTACGGCGGCGGGACGCGGACCAGGTACGGGGCGGGGGGTCTGCGCGGTGCGGCTCGCGGCCGGCGTGACGCGGGGACCCTGGGCACTCTCGTGAATCTGAGGCTCCTCGGGGGTGAGAGGCATGAGTTGGTGTCTATCAAACACCGGTACGAAACGTACCGGTGGGTGCCACATGGGCGCGATCAGAAATCGAAGCCGAGCTGGCCTCCGTTTTCCAGACCGAGTGATTCCTCGCTGCGGCGGATCTTCTTGAGATGCCGCCACTGGGGCAGCCCGTCCATGTACGACCAGGAGAGCCGGTGGTACGGGGTGGGCCCCAGCTGTTCAAGTGCCGCCCGGTGCACGGGCGACGGGTATCCGGCGTTGGCCGCGAAGGCGAACTGCTCGATTCCGCCTCCGGGTTCGCTGAGTTCGGCCATCATGCGGTCGCGCCGGACCTTGGCGATCACCGAGGCCGCCGCCACGGCAACGCAGGACTGGTCCCCCTTGATCACGGTACGGACCTGCCACGGCCGGCCGAGGTAGTCGTGCTTGCCGTCGAGGATCACCGCGTCCGGCCGGACCGGCAGACCGTCCAGGGCCCGGACGGCGGCGAGCCGGAGGGCGGCGGTCATCCCCAGTTCGTCGATCTCCTCCGGGGAGGCGTGGCCCAGGGAGTGGGCGGTGACCCAGCCTTCCAGCACCTCGGCGAGCTCGTCGCGCCGCTTGGGGGTGAGGAGTTTGGAGTCGGTGAGTCCTTCGGGCGGCCGGCGCAGGCCGGTGATCGCCGCGCATACGGTGACGGGACCGGCCCAGGCCCCTCGCCCGACTTCGTCGACCCCGGCGATGACCCGCGCGCCGGTGGTTGCACGAAGGGAGCGTTCGACGGTGTGGGTGGGTGGTTCGTACGGCATGGCGCCAGCAAGGGTACGCCGCTTGGTGCCCCGGCGACACCCCGGGCCGGGTCCGGCTCACCTGCTGAGCATCGGCACCAGCACCCGGTCGATGAATTCCTCGATGTCCGAGTCTTCCCATTCGCTCCCGCACACCTTTGTCCGGTACATCATCATCGCCGGAATGACGTCGGCAACGAAGGGTCCGGTGGCATCCGGTCGGACATCGCCACGCTCAATTCCGCGCTCGATCAGGGTTCCGAAGACCCGACCGGAGGGTTCCAGGAACGCCGTGCGGATGATCTCCCGGAAGCCCACCACTCCCACGGCATCGCATTCGTGAAGAACCGACCTCAGGGCCTGCCCGGAGCGCGAATGCATCACATCGCGCATCCGCCGGCAGAGCAGCCGGAGGTCGCCGCGGATCGACCCGGAGTCGGGGACCTCGGCCACCGGGGGCAGCGAGGCCCGCAGCGCGTCGGCGACGAGCTCGCCCTTGGAGGACCAGCGCCGGTAGACGGCAGCCTTGCCGGTCTGCGCTCCGGCGGCCACGGCCTCCATGGTGAGGGCGTTCCAGCCGACCGTGCAGAGCTGTTCGATCGCGGCGTCGACGATCGCCGCCTCCAGCTCGGCACCCCGCCGGCGAACCGGACCCGCCATCACTCCGCACCTCCGCCGCTACCCGCCCACACGTGAACCGTCGTACGGATTTTCAGCTTAGTGAACGCTTGAGTTCCCTAACCGGGCCATTTTACGGTGGTCAAACAGTGAACGATCGCGTTCACTATTTTCACGTGGGGGATCAGCAGTGACACCAACACCCCTGACCACAGCCCGAATACCGGGAACCGCGCGGCGTGCGGGTCGTCCCGGAGCGGCCCTCACCGTCATCGCCGCCTGTCAGCTCATGGTGGTGCTCGACGCGACCATCGTGAACATCGCACTGCCCCACATCCAGACCGCCCTCAGCTTCTCCACCACCGACCTCTCCTGGGTGGTCAGCGCCTACACCCTCACCTTCGGCGGACTGCTGCTGCTCGGCGGCCGGGCTGGCGACATCCTGGGCCGGCGCCGCGTCTTCCTGGCCGGAATCCTGCTGTTCACCCTGGCCTCCCTGCTCGGCGGACTGGCCCAGGAGCCCTGGCAGCTGCTGGCCGCCCGCGCCCTCCAGGGGGTCGGCGGCGCCATCGCCTCACCCACTTCGCTCGCCCTGATCACCACCACGTTCCCGGAGGGTCCGGAGCGGAACCGGGCCTTCGGCGTGTTCGCCGCGGTGTCCGCCGGGGGCGGCGCGATCGGCCTGCTCGCCGGCGGCATGCTCACCGAGTGGCTGGACTGGCGCTGGGTGCTCTTCGTCAACGTGCCGATCGGCGTGCTCATCGCCGTACTGACACCGCTCTACATCAGCGAGTCCGAACGCCACCCCGGCCGCTTCGACTTCGCCGGCGCCATCACGTCCACCACGGGCATGGCCGCCCTCGTCTACGGCTTCATCCGCGCCTCGGAAGAGGGCTGGCGGGACGTCCTGGCCCTCGGCTCGTTCGCCGCGGCCGTCGTACTGCTCGCCCTGTTCGCACACCTCGAATCCCGGGCCGCCGAGCCGATCACCCCGCTGCGGATGTTCGCCGAACGCAACCGGGCCGGAACCTACTTGATCATGCTCAGCCTCGCCGCCGCGATGTTCGGGATGTTCTTCTTCATCGTCCAGTTCGTCCAGAACGTGCTGGGCTACTCCCCCATCCGGTCCGGCCTCGCCTTCCTGCCGGTGACCGCCGTGATCATCATCGCCGCCGGCCTTTCCCAGCGGCTGCTCCCCCGCTTCGGCCCCAAGCCCTTCATGGTCACCGGCGCCGCCCTGACCGGCACCGGACTCATCTGGCTGACCCTCCTCGACACCGGCAGCAGCTACCTGTCCGGGGTCCTCGGCCCGATGCTCCTCTTCGGCCTCGGCATGGGCCTCAACTTCGTCACCCTGACCCTGACCGCCGTCTCCGGGATCGCCCCGCACGAGGCGGGCGCCGCATCCGGGCTGCTCAACGCGAGTCAGCAGGTCGGCGGTGCGCTCGGGCTGTCCATCCTGGTCACCGTGTTCGGCACCGCCGCCCGCGGCGAGACCGAGAGGCAGCTGCCGGACTTCCTCGGCGAGGCGAGCACGGCGGAGCAGGAGGTCTTCGAGAAGACCGGCATGATGCCCGGACCGGCCGGCCATGAGGTGCTCACCGAGGGCATCTCCACGGCCTTCGTCGCGGGCGCGGGGATGGCGGCAGTGGCCCTGCTGACCGCCGTACTGGTGATCCGGGTGCGCACCGGCGACCTCGAGGCCCTGGGCGGCAAGACCACCACGGCGGGCCCGGCAGGCCCGGCAGACCCGGCCGCAGCCGGCTAGAAAGCCGCAGGGCCGCGCGTACGGAGGCTTCGTACGCGCGGCCCGATCGGCACTCCTGCACCGGCTTCCGGTCAGTACTCGTACCGGCTGCCGAAGGCTCCCAGCCGCGAGCAGACCTCGTACGAGGTCGTCACCGGCCGGTCGCGCAGGATCTTCTTCGCCCGGTGCTCACCCAGGCTGGTCGCGTACCAGGGCTTCTGCCCCCGGTCCGCCAGCGCTTCGTTGATACCGCGCAGGGCGCAGGACCGGTGCGGCTCGGGCAACCGGTCCAGGGCGGGCACCGCGTCTGCCGACAGCGTCTGGAAGTAGGCCAGATCGATCGCCTTGCCCTGGTCCCGGTCGCTCTCGGCGGCCTCCTGGAAACGGCTCACGTTCCGCTCCGCGATCAGCCCGTCCGGGGAGGCCAGTCCGAAGGCCAGGACCACGGCCCCGGCGCTGGCCACCACCGCGCGCGGCAGCCAGCGGCCACCGAACACCCCGGCCGCGATGATCAGTACGATCACCAGCCCGAGCCACAGCTCCATGGTGGCCACGGAGAGCCGGAGCCGGGTCAGCCCGTACGCATCCACGTAGAGGTCCATCCGACGCAGCGCCGAGGCGACGACCACCAGGGTCAGCACGCAGAGCGCGCCCAGGACGGCGCGCACCAGCCGCCGGTCGCCGGGACCGGAGCGCGGGGCCCAGCGCAGGGCGAGGGCGATCACCACGAGGGTGAGCAGCGTGGCCCACAGCAGCTGCCAGAAGCCCTGCCGGGCGTATTCGGCATAGCTGAGTCCGGTGCTTTCGAGCACCTTGTCGTAGCCGCCGAACAGGACGGCGAGCTGCACCGCGATGAAGCCGGCGAAGAGCAGGTTCAGCACGACCAGCGGAAGGGCCCACTCCACCGGGGACCGCGGCGTACCGGGGGCTATCTTGATCCGGTCCCAGCGCAGCGGAGCCGCGGCGGCCCGGGCGGCAGCGACCGCAACCAACCCGCCGAGCAGGAAGAACAGGATCCGCAGCGGCCCGTCCTCGACGGACACATCAGGGGTCAACGCGCCCAGCAGATCGGCGAACGCGGCGTCGGCGGAGGCGAACAGGGCGCCGAACAGGACCAGCAGGACCAGTCCCACACCGGCCGCCCTGACCACCGGCCACCAGCGCTCGCGACTGCCCTGGCCGCCGGCCCGCAGCCCGGCCCAGGCCCAGACGACTCCGGTCGGCGCCGCGTCGAAGAAGCCCAGCGGGCTGAGCAGTACGCCGGGCCAGGTGCGGCTGCCGTAGAGCGCGAGCGCACCGAGGCCGATGGCCGCGAACAGGGCGAGGACGGCGGGCCAGCCGGCGTCCCGAAGCGCAGGGATCGCGAGCAGGGCGAGGCAGCCGACGGCCCAGGCAAGGGTCCACGGGCGGGCCTTGCGGCCGGCGGCCCGGGCGGCGGCGTAGGCGGCCAGGGCCGCCGGGACGGCGGTGATCAGCAGTCCGGCACCGAGCCCGTCACCGAGCAGGAAGGCGGCGGCGAGCGCGGTCGCGAGGATGCCCCAGAGCGTGGCGGCGCGGACCGGCGCGGGGTCGGCGGGCCGGATGAGCGTCGCCCAGCCGGGCTGCTGGGTGGCGCGTCCGGCGTGTTGCGGCGCCTGCCACACGGGGTGGACCGCTCGCGCCTGCTGGGGCTGCTGAGACTGCTGGGGTTGCTGAGGGCCCTGCTGCGGCTGTGACGCCTGCTCGGGCACCTGCGGCGCCTGCTGCACCTGATCCGGCGCCTGCTGGGCCTGCTCCGGCGCCGGCTTGGGCGCCTGCTGGGGCGCCTGTTCAGACGCCTGCCCGGACACCTGCTGTGCCTGCTCGTTGGTGCGAGCCGTTTCGTTCGCGGCGCCCCCGGCGCCCTTCCCGTCGTCGGGCTGTTCCGGCATCGGGTTCCCCTCCCCCTCACGGCCGCCCCGGCTGGATCGTCCCGGAGCGACGCAGCGGTCAGAGTAGGCCGATGACGTGCGGTTTCAGCCGATCGAGGAGTGCCCTGTGGCAGGACCGTGACAAAGAGAACCGGGCAAAACGGATCGGTCAGGACAGCCTCAGGCCTTCGGTTCCGGCAGCCAGGCCGGCAGAGCCTCCGTCTGGGCCACCCAGGCCTGCGGAAGCACCTCGTTCCCGCGCGCTCCCAGCACCCCGCCGACGATCGCGCAGTTGGTGTCCACGTCCCCGCCCACCTGCGCGGTGGTCCAGAAGGCCTGCTCGAAGTCCCCCAGCGACCGGGCGGCCGACCAGAGGGCGAAGGGCACCGTGTCGTGCGCACTGGTGCGCCGGCCGCAGCCCAGCACCGCCGCGACCGTGGTCGCGTTGCCGTAGTCCAGCATGTCCCGTGCCCGGCGCAGGCCGGCGCCCACCGCACTGCGCGGCACCAGCGCGATCACACCGTCCAGCAGCGCGCCCGGGGTGGGCGGACCGGCCGGGGCCGCCGCCAGGGCGGCTGCCGCGGCGACGGCCATCGCCCCGCACACCGCCTCCCGGTGCTGGTGCGTGGTGTACGAGGAGATCTCCGCCTGGTGCGTGGCCTGCTCGGGGTCGTCGGCGTACCAGGCGCCGAGCGGGGCGATCCGCATCGCCGCGCCATTGCCCCAGGACCCCTGGCCGTTGAACAGCTCGGCTGCCAGCGTCCGCCAGTCCCCGCCCTCCCGGATCAGCCGCAGCATCCGGTTCACGGCGGGCCCGTAGCCGCGGTCGAAGTCGTGGTGCCGGGCGAAGGATCCGGCCAGGGCGTCCTGGTCGATCCGGTCGTGCTCGGCGAGCACCGCGAGGACCGAGCAGGCCATCTCGGTGTCGTCGGTCCACTGCCAGGGGCCGGACGGCAGCCGGCGCTGCTTGAGCAGCGGGTAGTTCGCGGGGACGAAGAACTGGGAGCCCAGGGCGTCACCCACCGCCAGCCCGCGCAGGCTGGCCAGGGCGCGTGCGTAGCGCCGGCCGGGAGAGGAGTCAGGGGTCATCGCGGGCCACTCTAGCCGTCCAGGTCATAAGGCTCGGGTGTGGTCCACCGCTCAAATGGGCGGTCCATCCGGTAGCGGCCGTCCTTCTCCAGCCGGAGAACCCGGAATTCGCCGTTCCCGGGGTTCGACAGACTTTCGAACTCCGACACCGACCAGTGGAACCAGCGCATGCAGAACAACCGCATGGTCAGCCCGTGCGTCACCAGCAGAACGTTCGGCGGATGGTCGGGGGCCTCGAAACTGCGGTAGAGGCTCTCCAGGAAGGAACCGACCCGGTCGTAGACGTCCGCCCCGGACTCGCCCTGCGCGAACCGGTAGAAGAAGTGACCGTAGGCATCGCGGTACGTCTTCTGCAGCCGTACGTCGTCCCGGTCCTGCCAGTTGCCCCAGTCCTGCTCGCGCAGCCGCGGCTCCTCGCGCATCCGCACCCGTGCCGGGTCCAGGCGCAGCGCGCGGAAGGTCTGGAGGGTCCGGCGGTACGGGGAGACGTAGGCGCTGATGCGCTCCTCGCCGAAGAGCTCGCGCAGCTTCTCGCCGGTCGCAGCCGCCTGCGCGTGACCGGCGGGTGTCAGCCGCAGCGCATGGTCGGGCTCCCGCTCGTACACCGTGTCGTCGGTGTTGCCCTCCGATTCCCCGTGCCGGACGAGGACGATCCGTCGTGGTCGTACCATCCCACGACCCTAGTGGGAACCGCCGGTCAGACCGTCCAGGCGGGCTCGAGGTCGACCACGTCGCCGGTCAGTGCCTCGACATCGGCTTCGGTCTGCGCACGCAGCGAGAGCCGTTCGACCCGCTCCTGCCGGTACTTGCCGTGCTCGGCCGCCGACTTCCACATGGACAGCACCAGGAACTCACGGCCCGGCGCCTCGCCGAACAGCCCGCGCAGCATCCCCGGAGAACCGGCCATGGCCGGATTCCACACCTTCTCCTGCATGAGTGCGAAGTGGTCCAACCGGCCCTCCCGCACCCGGGTGTGCGCGACCCGGACGACGTCTGCGTCGGTGAACCGGGGCTCGAAGCCCGTCTTCACATCGAAGCGGTGGTCGAACAGCCGGCTGCGCACACCGGTGTAGGTGCCGTTCTGGGCGGCTGCCAGCCGGTCGTACGAGCGGGCCATGAAGGAGTCGTAGAACGACCGGCTCTCCCAGAACGCGAACACATGCGCAACCCCCTGCCGCCCCCGGCTCCAGCCGCCACCCTGCCCCCGGAATCCCGGCTCGCCAGGCAGCCCCGCCCATTTCCGCTGCCCCCGTTCGAACCCGCGTCGATCCGTCACCGTGCAGCGAATCCACTTGACCAGCACCGGGTCATCGTACGGTGCGCGGAGCGGCCCCGGTCAGTCCTCGGAGCGGTAGGTACGCAGGAGTTGGTCCGCGGCGGGGTACGGGCAGCCGGGTCCCGAACTCCCGGTCGAGCGGGCCCCGGGCGTCGAGCGGGTTCCGGGCCCGGACGGGTGATCCTGCCCTGCTCCGGCCTCCCGGCCCGCGCTGCCGTGCCGTGAAGGGGCGTCCCGGCGCGGTGTCATGGCCCGGGATGCCCGCATCGGGGGGCATCACACCACCGGAGGGAACGACCATGTTCGGGAACACCAAGGCCTTCAGCAGCTTCTCCGTGGACGATCTGTCGCGGGCGGCGCAGTTCTACCGCGACACCCTGGGACTGCGCGTCTCCGAGGAGGACGACATGCTCCTGCTGCACGTGGCAGACGAACGGAACATCCTCGTCTATCCGAAGGAGAACCACTCCCCGGCGAGCTTCACGGTCCTGAACTTCCCCGTGCCGGATGTGGAGGCGGCCGTCGACCAGTTGCAGGCGCGCGGGGTCACATTCGAGCGCTATCCGCAGTTCGAATCCGACGAGAAGGGCATCCACCGTGGCGAAGGCCCGGACATCGCCTGGTTCAAGGACCCGGCGGGCAATGTCCTCGCCGTCCTCCAGCAGGACGGAACGGCAACCCCCGCAGGCCCGAGGGGGCGGTGAACCCGGCATCGGTGCACCGCCCTGACCGGCCCTCAGGTGCGCAGGGCCCGCAGATCGAGGTCCGGGGCGCCATGCTCCGCGAGCCAGGTCAGCCGCCGGTCCCCGGCCGCCAGGCCCTCCCGCGCCGTGCTGCACCAGTCCCCGCGGTCGACCAGGGCGAGGTAGGAGGTCCGGGCCTCGTCCCAACGAGCCTTGACCGTGGCGTCGTCGGTCCAGGCGGGTACCTCCTTGGTCAGATACTGGGCGACCGTTGCCGCCGCGAAGTAGCGCTCGGCCGTAGGTCCCAGTGGTCCGAGGTGGCGGACATGGGCCTCCAGCAGCGCGAGCGCATGGGGGTAGAGGCGCAGCGAGGTGCCCATGCCCTCGCAGTACGTCATCACATGGAGGATCCGCCCCGTGTGGTCCACCACGTCGGCGTCGTCCCCGGACTCCGCGATGACCTCGTGGAGCCTGGTCACCCGCGCGACCTCGTCGGCGAAGTAGCTGTTGAGGAAGTCGCCGTCGACGGCTCTCCGGAGCAGCCACGGCAGGACGGCCGGGTGGTCGTCCACGTGCCGGCACAGGGTGTCCACCACATGGACCCGCCCCCAGGCGGTGACCCGTTCCGCGAGCCAGAGCAGCGCATCGACACCACCGGGCAGCCGGTCCAGGGCCCGCGCCGCCAGAGGTCCGAAGGCGTTCGAGAGGAGGCCGATGGTCTGGATCCTCGGGATGTCGTCCACCGTTGCGACCTCGGCGAGCATGGCGAGCCCGATGGCCACCGAACCGAGATCGGTCCCGTGCCGGACCAGCCATCGGCCGGTTTCCCGGGCCCTGGCTGCCGGTGCCCGCAGGACGGCATCAGCGATGTGTTGGTTGTAGCGGAACGGCGTGGGAACCTCGCGGAGCCTGACGGCCAGCGCGTATGGCGAAGCCCTCGGGGCGTCGAAGTACCGGTCGAGGAGTTCCGCGGCGTCGACGTCTGTGCGCGTGTGGTCGAGCGGCCGGTCCTGCCGGTCTCGGCACCGGCGCGGTTCCGCGTCGGGAATCGGCTCCCCGTTACGGGGCAGGGGCCCGTCCGGCGTCAGCCGATGCAGCCGGAGGGCGTGCCGGAACAGGGTGGTCGGGGTTCCGGGCAGTTCGGTTCCGGGCAGTCCAGTGCCGGGCGTCTCGCTCACCGGCGGACGGAAGACTCGATTCTCTTGATCATGTCCAGCAGCCTGCCACAGTCCCGTTTCCCGCGGCAAGCCCCGGAATACGCCGAGGGCGGTGGCGCCGGAAACCCGGCGCCACCGCCCTGACCTGCCGGCGGAAGATCAGCTGCAGCCGCTGGTCGAGCCGCAGCCCTCGCAGATGTAGCAGGAGCCGGCGCGCTGCATCTTCGTCCCGCAGGAGAAGCAGAGCGGCGCGTCCGCGGAGACGCCGAGCTGCATCTCCACCAGTTCCGCGTTGGTGTGGGCCACCGGCTTGGGCGCCGGGACCTCGACCGCCGGGGCCGGGACGGCCGCCAGCGGGGCGGACTGGGCCAGGGACTCCGTGTCGATCTCCTCGTCGAGCGGCTCGTAGGAGCCGGTCTCGAGGTGGCGCTGGCGCTCCTCGGCGGTGTGGATGCCGAGGGCGGAGCGGGTTTCGAAGGGCAGGAAGTCCAGGGCCAGGCGGCGGAAGATGTAGTCGACGATCGACTGCGCCATCCGCACGTCCGGGTCGTCCGTCATGCCGGCCGGCTCGAAGCGCATGTTGGTGAACTTCGAGACGTAGGTCTCCAGCGGGACGCCGTACTGCAGGCCGACCGAGACGGCGATCGAGAAGGCGTCCATCATGCCCGCGAGGGTGGAACCCTGCTTGGACATCTTCAGGAAGACCTCGCCCAGGCCGTCGTCCGGGTAGGAGTTGGCGGTCATGTAGCCCTCGGCGCCACCCACGGTGAAGGAGGTGGTGATGCCCGGGCGGCCCTTGGGCAGGCGCTTGCGGACCGGCCGGTACTCGACGACCTTCTCCACCGCGGTGCGGATGGTCTCCTCCGCCTTGGCAGTGACCTCGGCCTTCTCGGCTTCCTTCTTCTTCGCCGAGAGCGGCTGGCCGACCTTGCAGTTGTCGCGGTAGATCGCAAGGGCCTTGACGCCGAGCTTCCAGGCCTCGAAGTAGATCTCCTCGACCTCCTCGACGGTCGCCGTCTCCGGCATGTTGACCGTCTTGGAGATGGCGCCGGAGATCCAGGGCTGGATCGCGGCCATCATGCGGACGTGGCCCATCGGGGAGATGGAGCGCTCGCCCATCGCGCAGTCGAAGACCTCGTAGTGCTCGGTCTTCAGGCCGGGGGCGTCGACCACATTGCCGTGCTCGGCGATGTGGGCGACGATCGCCTCGATCTGCTCCTCCTGGTAGCCCAGGCGGCGCAGGGCCTGCGGGACGGTGCCGTTGACGATCTGCATCGAGCCGCCGCCGACCAGCTTCTTGAACTTGACCAGGGCCAGGTCCGGCTCGACACCGGTGGTGTCGCAGGACATCGCCAGGCCGATGGTGCCGGTCGGGGCCAGCACCGACGCCTGGGAGTTGCGGAAGCCGTTCTTCGCGCCGAGGCGGAGGACGTCCTGCCAGGCCTCGGTGGCCGCGGCCCAGACCGGGGTGTCCAGGTCGTCGGTGCGCGGGGCGACGGCGTTGGCGTCGGCGTGCTGCTTCATCACGCGCTGGTGCGGCTCGGCGTTGCGGGCGTAGCCGTCGTACGGGCCGACGACCGCGGCGAGCTCGGCGGAGCGCTTGTACGCCGTACCCGTCATCAGCGAGGTGATGGAGGCGGCGAGGGTCCGGCCGCCGTCGGAGTCGTACGCGTGGCCGGTGGCCATCAGCAGGGCGCCGAGGTTGGCGTAGCCGATGCCCAGCTGGCGGAAGGCGCGGGTGTTCTCGCCGATCTTCTGGGTCGGGAAGTCGGCGAAGCAGATGGAGATGTCCATCGCGGTGATGACGAGCTCGACGACCTTGGCGAAGCGCTCGACCTCGAAGGACTGGTTGCCCTTGCCGTCGTCCTTGAGGAACTTCATCAGGTTCAGCGAGGCGAGGTTGCAGGACGTGTTGTCCAGGTGCATGTACTCGCTGCACGGGTTGGACGCGGTGATGCGGCCGGACTCGGGGCAGGTGTGCCAGTTGTTGATCACACCGTCGTACTGGATGCCCGGGTCGGCGCAGGCCCACGCGGCCTCGGCCAGCTTGCGGAAGAGCGCCTTGGCGTCGACCTCCTCGATGACCTCGCCGGTCATCCGGGCGCGCAGGCCGAACTGGGTGCCGTTCTCGACGGCCGTCATGAACTCGTCGTTCACGCGGACGGAGTTGTTGGCGTTCTGGTACTGGACGGACGTGATGTCGTCGCCGCCCAGGTCCATGTCGAAGCCCGCGTCGCGCAGGGCGCGGATCTTCTCCTCTTCCTTCACCTTGGTGGCGATGAAGTCCTCGACGTCCGGGTGGTCCACGTCGAGCACGACCATCTTGGCCGCGCGGCGGGTGGCGCCGCCCGACTTGATCGTTCCTGCGGACGCGTCGGCGCCGCGCATGAAGGAGACGGGGCCGGAGGCGTTGCCGCCGGAGGAGAGGAGCTCCTTGGAGGAGCGGATGCGGGAGAGGTTCAGGCCGGCACCGGAGCCGCCCTTGAAGATCATGCCCTCTTCCTTGTACCAGTCGAGGATCGACTCCATGGAGTCGTCGACGGCCAGGATGAAGCAGGCGGAGACCTGCTGCGGCTGGGGCGTGCCGACGTTGAACCAGACCGGGGAGTTGAAGCTGAAGATCTGGTGCAGCAGGGCGTAGGTCAGCTCGTGCTCGAAGATCTCGGCGTCGGCGGGCGAGGAGAAGTAGCCGTACTCCTCGCCGGCCTTGGTGTAGGTCTTCACGATCCGGTCGATGAGCTGCTTCAGACCGGTCTCGCGCTGCGGCGTGCCGACCGCACCACGGAAGTACTTGCTGGTGACGATGTTGACCGCGTTCACCGACCAGAAGTCGGGGAACTCGACGCCGCGCTGCTCGAAGTTGACCGAGCCGTCGCGCCAGTTGGTCATGACGACGTCACGGCGCTCCCAGGCCACCTCGTCGTACGGATGCACGCCGGGGGTGGTGTGGATGCGCTCGATACGCAGGCCCTTGCCCGCCGCCTTGGATCCCTTGGCGCGGGAACCACGTGCCGGGCCGCTCGCCGTCTCTGTCATGCCGCCTCCCATATGCGGGCAAAAACGCCCTAATGTGCCAGCAATATTCCGTGGCACGGTTCTGACTCTTGGATCTGTGCTGCTCTACGAAGCGCGCCGGACCGACGGGGCCGCTGTGCGGCTGCCCGGTCAGTCGGCGGCGGAGGCGGGCACGGGGACCGAACCGGCCCCGCCGGGCTCGCACTCTCGGATGTGAGGCCGCTCCCGCAGTTCCGCGATGGCGGCCTCGAAGTCTTCCAGCGTGTCGAACGCCTTGTAAACGGACGCGAAGCGCAGGTACGCGACGAGGTCGAGCTCCTGCAACGGGCCGAGGATGGCCAGACCCACATCGTGGGTGGTCAGCTCGGCGCTCCCGGTGGCGCGCACCGCCTCCTCGACCCGCTGGCCGAGCTTGGCGAGGGCGTCCTCGGTGACCGGCCGTCCCTGGCATGCCTTGCGCACGCCCGAGATGACCTTGGTGCGGCTGAACGGTTCCGTCACGCCACTGCGCTTGATCACCATCAGTGACGCGGTCTCCACCGTGGTGAAACGGCGGGAGCAGTCGGGGCACTGCCGGCGCCGGCGGATCGACGTACCGTCGTCCGTGGTGCGGCTGTCGACGACGCGGCTGTCGGGATGCCTGCAGAAGGGGCAGTGCATGGCTCCCTCACCCTCCCTCTCGGCACGACTGAACAGCCCACGCAGACCCGCAACGACGGAAGCCGGGGCTCAGTCGGGGGCTCGTGAGGCAGCCACCAGCATATGCGATGCCGGGACCCCCGGCGGACCGGGGAACACAACTTCTGGGTGGCCGCGCCCATACAACCACTAGATCTTGGGTTCCGATGGATTTGGGAGCCTCCGCGTGTCGCGGGGCGGGATGACCGGATCCGGGGATTTGGGGTGCCAGACTGGGGGCGTGCCCGGCCGTCGGTGATCCAGCGGGGAAGGGTACCGTAAGGAGCGAGGTCCGGGCCGAACCCGCGTTCGGCGGGTGGCGGCAATTCCGCCGGGCCCACGGCGCGGCCACCGCCGCCATCGCGGCCCATACACCGCTTCATGTGTTCACGTAGAGCAATCTGCGATTTTTCACTCGAACGTGCGTTTGGCGCAACCTTTCGAAAGCAACTACCGTTGTCCAGCCAGGGGAGAACATTCCGTTCGAGAGGGGCCGCCGACGTGACCACCACCGCAGACAGTGCCACCATCACTGCCCAGAACCGCTCCCAGAGCCGACTCGAGCCGGTGCATGCCATGAATGACGCAAGCCTGAATCCCGAGGCGGAGACCGTACGTCCCGCACGCTCGCTGCCCGGGCGACCTCCAGGCATCCGCGCCGACAGCTCCGGGCTCACGGACCGGCAGCGGAGGGTCATCGAGGTCATCCGGGACTCGGTGCAGCGGCGCGGTTACCCGCCGTCGATGCGTGAGATCGGCCAGGCGGTGGGCCTCTCCAGCACCTCCTCGGTGGCACACCAGCTGATGGCGCTGGAGCGCAAGGGCTTCCTGCGGCGCGACCCGCACCGCCCGCGGGCCTACGAGGTGCGCGGCTCGGACCAGCCCAGCTCGCAGCCCACGGACACCACCGGCAAGCCCGCCGCCTCGTACGTGCCGCTGGTCGGCCGGATCGCGGCCGGCGGCCCGATCCTCGCCGAGGAGTCCGTGGAGGACGTCTTCCCCCTCCCCCGGCAGCTGGTGGGTGACGGCGAGCTCTTCGTGCTCAAGGTGGTCGGCGACTCGATGATCGAGGCCGCCATCTGCGACGGCGACTGGGTCACGGTCCGCCGCCAGCCCGTCGCCGAGAACGGCGACATCGTGGCCGCCATGCTCGACGGCGAAGCCACGGTCAAGCGGTTCAAGCGGGAGGACGGCCATGTCTGGCTGCTCCCCCACAACGCCGCCTACCAGCCGATCCCCGGCGACGAGGCCACCATCCTCGGCAAGGTCGTCGCCGTACTGCGGCGGGTCTGAACCCCGCCGCCCTCGCCGAACCCCGGGACCCACTGCGCCGGTCCCGGGGTTCACTCTTTTCTGCGCCTAAGCCGGCGCCGCTCTCGCGGAGGTGGTCGATCGCCGTGGGGGTTGCTCCATTGATGGCGGGCGCTCGTGCACCCGGAGTCGTGGGTCGGCGTACGTCCTCGCGGGCTAGCGGCCCTCCTCGCGGGCGCCGGCGTCGATGGCGGCCAGGGAGCGGCGGACCTGGTTGCGGTCCGTGGTGTACCAGAAATCCGGGAGCGAGGCCTTCAGGAAGCTGCCGTACCGCGCCGTGGCCAGGCGGGGGTCCAGCACCGCCACCACCCCGCGGTCTCCGGAGGCCCGGACCAGCCGGCCCGCGCCCTGCGCCATGAGCAGGGCGGCATGGGTGGCCGCGACGGCCATGAAGCCGTTGCCGCCGTGCTCCTCCACCGACTTCTGGCGGGCGCTCATCAGCGGGTCGTCGGGCCGCGGGAACGGGATCCGGTCCATGACCACCAGCTGACAGCTCGGACCGGGCACATCCACGCCCTGCCACAGGGACAGCGTGCCGAACAGGCAGGTCTTCGGATCCGCGGCAAAGTTCTTGATCAACTCACCCAGGGTTTCCTCGCCCTGCAGGAGGATCGGGTGGTCCAGCCGGGCCCGGAGTTCCTCGGCCGCAGCCTTGGCGCCGCGCATGGAGGAGAAGAGGCCGAGCGTGCGACCGCCGGCCGCCTCGATCAGTTCGGCCAGCTCGTCCATCATGTCGCCGCGGGTGCCCTCGCGGCCCGGGGTGGCCAGGTGCTTGGCGACGTACAGGATGCCCTGCTTCGGGTAGTCGAAGGGCGAGCCGACGTCCAGGCCCTGCCAGACCGGTACGTCCTCGCCCTCGACTCCTTCCGGGGCCAGGCCCAGCGAGGCCGCGACCCCGTTGAAGTCCCCGCCGAGCTTCAGGGTGGCGGAGGTGAGCACCACCGAGCGGTCCTCGAAGAGCTTCTCCCGGAGCAGCCCGGAGACCGACAGCGGGGCGACCCGCAGGGTGGCCCCGAACCGGTCGTGGCGCTCGTACCAGACCACGTCGTACTCGGAGCCTGCGGTGATCCGCTCCGCGACCCCGTGAATCGTCTCCACGGCGGCCAGGGCCTGCTTGCGGACGGCGTCCTCGTCCTGCACCGACTTGTCGCGGGTGGCACCGATCGCCGAGATCACGTTGCGGGCGGCGTCGCGCAGGGCGAGCAGCGCATACCCGAGGTCCTCGGGGATCACTTCCAGGCGGCCCGGCAGAGCCAGTTCCATGATCCGCTCGAAGGTCTCGGCCGCGGTCTGGAGGGAGTCCGCCGTCTTCTCGTTGACCAGCTTGGCCGCCCGCTTCACGGCGCGGTTGACCTGGCCGGGGGTGAGCTCACCGGTGGCCACGCCGGTGACCCGGGAGACCAGCTCGTGCGCCTCGTCCACGATCAGCACCTCGTGCTGCGGGAGGACCGGGGCGCCTTCGATCGCGTCGATGGCGAGCAGGGCGTGGTTGGTGACGACCACGTCGGCGAGCTTGGCGCGCTCGCGGGCGGCCTCGGCGAAGCATTCTGCGCCGTACGCGCACTTGGTCGCGCCCAGGCACTCCCGGGAGGACACCGAGATCTGGGACCAGGCCTTGTCGGAGACGCCCGGGGTCAGGTCGTCCCGGTCGCCGGTCTCCGTCTCGTCCGCCCAGTCGCGCAGGCGCAGCAGGTCCTGGCCGAGCTTGCTGCTGGGGGCGGCTGCCTCGAACTGATCGAAAAGCCCTTCTTCCTCGTCCTGCGGGGCGCCCTCGTGCAGCCGGTGCAGGCAGAGGTAGTTCGACCTGCCCTTGAGCATGGCGAACTGCGGCCGGCGGCGCAGCTGCGGGTGCAACGCGTCCACGGTCCGGGGCAGATCCCGCTCCACCAGCTGTCGCTGGAGGGCGAGGGTGGCGGTGGCCACGACCACGCGCTCACCGTGCGCGAGGGCCGGCACCAGGTAGCCGAGGGACTTTCCGGTGCCGGTGCCGGCCTGGATCAGCCGGTGGGAGTTGTCGTCGATGGCTTCGGCGACGGCTTCGGCCATGGCCACCTGGCCGGGCCGCTCCGTGCCGCCGACGGCGGTGACGGCGGCGTGCAGGAGGTCGGTGAGGGAGGGCTTCGTCATAGCACTGACAACCCTACGCGGCTCCACCGACAGCGCGGTCCACGGAAGCGGCGGCCGGGGCGGGCACGGGCCGATCTCCGCTCGTACGAGGGACCGGGTGCCGGCTCCGGATCTTCGCCGGGGCGTGGGGAACTCGGGGGACGGGCATCGCGTTGGGAGGATCAGAGCAGCGTGCGCAGGGCCCGTTCGCGGAGCATCAGGGCGGCTCGCTTCTCGGGGAGGTCGATTTCCGCGGCCAGGCGGAAACCGGAGTTGAGGAACGCTGTGACGGAGGGGGTGTTGCGGATGTCGGGTTCGGCGATGACGCGCGTGCAGCGCGGGCGGTTGTCGAGCACCAGGTCGGCGACGGCGCGCAGCAGTGTGGTGCCGAGGCCCCGGCCCCGGTCTGCCGCCTCTCCGAGGAGCACGTGGATACCCGTGTCGTGGGGGCGCGCCGGGTAGTACCGGGCGAGCGGGTCCAGATCGGCCCGGTAGATCTCCCAGTAGCTCATCGGGATGCCGTCGAGCAGGCCCAGACAGGGGATGCTGCTGCCGTCGCCGTCGATCTGTGTGCGCAGGTGTGCGGCGGTGACCGTGGCGGGGCCGCGGAGTTCCCAGAAGGCGTCCACCACGGGGTCGTTCATCCACCGGGTGAGGAGTTCCAGGTCGCTGCCGAGGCGTACGGGTGCCAGCCGGAAGTGGCCGGCCCGGGTGCGGGCCGGGCCCCAGTCGGCGGGGCTGTCGAGCAGGTCGGCCTCGGCGAGGCGGGGCAACGACTCGGGGATGAGCCTGGGTTCGGCGGTATCGGCTGCGGCGGGTCGGGCCTTGGTCGGGTGCATGGCTCTTCTCCGCGTCCTTGGGGGTGGGTGTTCGGCCGGTTCGGTCCGTTCGGTCAGTCGTGGAGGGGGTTGGCGATGGTGACGTAGACGGACTGGGTGTCGACGGGGCCGACGAGTTCGTCGAGGCCGCCCAGGCGGGTGAGGAGATTCGCCTTGCAGCGGAGGGTGGGTGAGTCGAGGAGCTGGGCGGGCAGCGGTCCGAGCGCGGCGGCCTTGCCGAGGAAGCGGCGGAAGGCGGCGAGGAGGACGCGTTCGTCGGCGAGTCCTTGGGAGCCGAAGGCTCCGATGAGGCCGAGCACGTTGTTGATGCCGAGGTAGTAGGCGAAGCGTTCGTCGGTGACGGCGTCGGAGACGAAGGTGTCGCTGGTGGTGCCGATGCCGGGGAGCCGGGCGTCGAGGGCTGCGCGGTGGGACTCGCGGAAGTAGTAGCCCTGGTTGTCGCGGTAGCGGCCACCGGTGGGCCAGCCGTCGCGGTCGAGGAGGACCAGGGTGTTCTGCTGGTGCGCTTCGAGGGCGATGCCGGCGGCGGCGTCGAGGGCGAGGACCGGCAGCACGACGTGGTCGAGGTAGCGGAGGAACCACTCGGCGGCGACGGCGGAGGCCCGGCGGCCGGTGCGGGCGGCGAGCCGGGAGACGAGTTCGGCGAGCCGGGAGTGCAGGGTGTCCCGGCCGGGCCAGGGACGGGGGGAGGTGAGCGCGGCGATGCAGAGGGCGTCGTCGCCGGGTCGGAAGGGCTGGTGGCGCAGCAGGACATCGAGTCCGGGGACGGCGGTGCCGGTGCCGTCGGGGGTGTCGACGGCGATCCAGGCGGGGTCGCGGACGATGTCGAAGCCGGGGTGGACGGCCTGCCACTGTTCGGCGAGGCCGGCGCGGAGGAGTCGGTGCACCTCGACTCCGCGGTGGAGTTCCTTGCGGAGGTTCTCCCGGCGGGAGTTGGTGATGGGCAGACCCAGGGAGAGCTTGAGCATGGCGGGGGCGCCGGGCTGCAGGACGGTGCGGAGCGAGGAGGTGGGGTACCAGGGGGCGCCGTACGGGCCGAGATCGTGGAGGAGGCCTGCGTCGATGAGGGCGGCCACGGCGGGGCGCTGGAACAGGTCGCGGGCCTGCCAGGGGTGCAGGGGCAGGGGGGCGGTGCCTTCGGGGAGCGGGAGGCCGGGGGCGAGCCGGGTCAGCAGCTGGGCGGCTGTGATGGTCCGGCCCCGTTCGGTCCAGGCGGAGTCGGTGGCGAGGACGGAGGGGTGGACGGCGGTCCAGTGGAGGGGGAAGGAGCCGTGCAGTTCGGGTGAGTAGCGCCGGGCTTCGGCCTCGGAGAGTCCTTCGCGGCTCTTGGGGGTCGGGTGGAGGGGGTGTCCGAGCAGCAGGGACTGTTCGCCGGTGAGGAAGAGGTGGTGGTCCACGGGAGCGGGGGCGGCGGGGCGGGCGCGCCGGTCGGCGAGGAAGGACGCGGTCCGGCGGACCGAGTCGGAGACCCGGCCGACCAGGTCGGTGGTACCGGATCTGGCCTCGCGGGTGAGGAGGGCGGCGACGGTGACCGCGTCCACGTCGGGGGCGTCGGCCGGGCTGCCGTCGATACGGGCGGGGCCGAAGCGGTGCCAGCCGGCCGGGGACCAGTGGCGGACGGGGACGAGCAGGGTGATCCCGGAGGCGGGCAGCGCGATCCGGAGCCGGCTGCCTGCCGGGGGCCGGGTCAGGGCCTTCTCCCGGACCCAGCAGCGGAGCAGGTTCTCGGTGGCGGCTGCGTCCGCGGCGGCCTCCGGGTCGGGGTGGTCCAGCGGGTCGCGGTCCAGCGGGTCGCGGTCCAGCGGGTCGCGGTGCGGCGGGGCGGGGTGGATCTGCGGGGCCGCGTCCGCCGGGCCGGGCCGGGGTGTGCCCTGCGACTGCCGCGGGACGGCGGCCTGCGCGGGAACGCCCTCGTGCGGGGTGCCGGTGGAACGGGACGGTTCGGGAGTGGAGGTCACTGGGGTTCCTTGGAGGGGATCAGAGGTGCCGGGTTCCAGATCCGTGGCTTCGGCCAACGTCCGTGCTTCGCGGATATGGCGCTTCGAATGGATGGCGCTTCGAACGTGAACGCTGCCCCGCTTCCCCCGTACGTACCAACGACCGTGTCTCCGGGGGATCACGGGTAGTTGCAAGATCCTTGCCGGAACCGCAGACCCGCCCTGTGCCGTCCCCAACGGCATCGGCATAGTGGGGGCTTGCATTCCACGTCCCGAACGTCTCGAACACCATGGGGGATTCACGACATGCGACCGATGCGACCGGTCACCGCCGTACTCTGCGCGGTTGCGCTATCGCTGACCGCGGCGGCCTGCGGGCCGGGCGACGACCAGGCCGGCGGCGACGCCAAGCCGACCGTGGCGGCCAGCAGCCCCGGGTCCGACGGGATCAAGATCCCGGATCAGCTGAAGGACAAGCTCAAGGAGCGCGGCATCGACCTGGACAAGTGGAAGGGAGGTGCCTGGAAGGACTGGAAGAAGGAGGACTGGCTGCGCGAGGCCGAGGACTACATCAACCCGATCATCGAGGACCTGTGGGACCCCGACCGCATGCGTGACGCGCAGAAGCCCGAGCGGCCCGGCACCGACGCGGACCTCGGCAAGGACCAGGGCGTCACCGACCCGACTCCGGCGGCCGTTCCCGCGAAGGCGGTCGCGCCGACGTACCACCAGAGCGTTCCGGAGGCCGGCAAGGTCTTCTTCGACGGCCCCGAGGGCTCGATGGTCTGCTCCGCCACCGTGGTGAAGGACCCGGCGCGCCCGGGCAAGTCCAACCTGGTGTGGACGGCCGGGCACTGTGTGCACGCCGGTGCGAAGGGCGGCTGGTACCGCAACATCGCCTTCGTGCCCTCCTACAACAACGGAGGCAAGTCGCAGGCCGCGCTCAAGGGTGCGAGCCGCGACCAGGTGGCTCCGTACGGCGTGTGGTGGAGTGACTGGGCGCAGACCTCCAACCAGTGGATCACCACCGGCGGCCCGGTCGGCGGCGCGGGTGCCCCCTACGACTTCGCGGTGCTGCACGTGACCCCGGAGAAGGGCTCCTCGGGCAAGTCCCTGGAGGAGACGGTCGGTTCGGCCCTGCCGGTGGACTTCAACGCCACCGCCGTGCCGAAGATCGCCAAGATGACGGCGACCGGCTACCCGGCTGCGGCGCCGTTCGACGGCCAGAAGGCCTTCCAGTGCACCGACAAGCCCGGCCGGCTCTCGCTGAACCAGACGGACCCGGTGATGTACCGCATCGGCTGCACCATGACCGGCGGTTCCTCGGGCGGCGGCTGGGTGGCCGCGGGTGCCGACGGCAAGCCGGCCCTGGTGTCGAACACCTCGATCGGCCCGGCGAAGGCGTCCTGGCTGGCCGGCCCGCGACTGGGCCCGGAGGCCAAGGGCATCTTCGATGCCGTGAGCAAGAAGTTCGCCGGCCGCTAGCCGGCTTCCGGCCGGCCGCCGGTTCCCCGGACGGAAAACGGCTGTGGCCCCTGCCTCTCGGCAGGGGCCACAGCCGTTTCGTGCGCCGTCAGCGGGCGACCGGGACGTACGGAGCGAGGTCCGCGGCCAGTTCCTGGTGCACCCGCGCCTTGAGCAGGGTGCCCTCCGGGGTGTGCTCCTCGGAGAGGACCTCCCCCTCGGCGTGCGCCCGGGCGACGAGCGAGCCCCGGGTGTACGGGACCAGCGCCTCGACCTCGACCGCGGGCCGCGGCAGTTCGGCGTCGATCAGTGCGAGCAGTTCCTCGATGCCCTGCCCGGTGCGGGCGGAGACGGCGAGGGAGTGCTTCTCGATGCGCAGCAGCCGCTGCAGGACCAGCGGGTCCGCGGCGTCGGCCTTGTTGATCACCACGATCTCGGGCACGTCGACGGCGCCCACCTCGCGGATCACCTCGCGCACGGCGGCCAGCTGCTCCTCCGGCGCCGGGTGCGATCCGTCCACGATGTGCAGGATCAGGTCGGAGTCGCCGACCTCCTCCATCGTGGATCGGAAGGCCTCGACCAGGTGGTGCGGCAGGTGCCGGACGAAGCCGACCGTGTCGGCCAGGGTGTAGATCCGGCCGGTCGGCGTCTCGGCCCGGCGCACGGTCGGGTCGAGGGTGGCGAACAGGGCGTTCTCCACCAGCACGCCCGCGCCGGTGAGCCGGTTGAGCAGCGAGGACTTGCCGGCGTTGGTGTAGCCGGCGATGGCCACCGACGGCACCTTGTTGCGCTTGCGCTCCTGCCGCTTGAGGTCGCGGCCGGTCTTCATCTCCGCGATCTCCCGGCGCATCTTCGCCATCTTCTCGCGGATCCGGCGCCGGTCCGTCTCGATCTTGGTCTCACCGGGGCCTCGGGTGGCCATGCCGCCACCGCCGCCGCCACCCATCTGCCGGGACAGCGACTGACCCCAGCCGCGCAGCCGCGGCAGCATGTACTGCATCTGCGCGAGGGCGACCTGGGCCTTGCCCTCTCGGGACTTGGCGTGCTGGGCGAAGATGTCGAGGATCAGCGCGGTCCGGTCGACCACCTTGACCTTGACGACGTCCTCAAGGGCGATGAGCTGGCCGGGGCTGAGCTCGCCGTCGCAGACGACGGTGTCGGCGCCGGTCTCGACGACGATGTCCCGCAGCTCGCGCGCCTTGCCGGAACCGATGAAGGTGGCCGGGTCCGGCTTGTCACGGCGCTGGATCACGCCGTCGAGCACCAGGGCACCCGCCGTCTCGGCGAGCGCCGCGAGCTCCGCGAGGGAGTTGTCCGCGTCCTGCACGGTCCCCGAGGTCCAGACTCCGACCAGCACCACGCGCTCCAGGCGCAGCTGCCGGTACTCGACCTCGGTGACGTCTTCGAGCTCGGTGGAGAGGCCGGCGACCCGGCGCAGGGCGGCCCGCTCGGAGCGGTCGAACTGGTAGCCGTCCCGCTCTCCGTCGATCTCGTGGCTCCAGGCGACGTCCTCTTCCATCAGGGCATCGGCCCGAAGGCTCTCGGTATAGCTCTGTGCGTCCTGTGAAGGGGAAGAAGAGGAGGTCATTGGATCCTTACGTCGTGTGCGTGGTGGTGTATCTGGTGGTGTGCACGGGGCCTGGCCGGTGCCCGGCCCGTGCTGTACGGGTACAACGTGTCACACCGGCGGAGGATTCCCCGCGGGGGCTGCCCCTCGGGGGCATGCCCTCGATGGTGGCATGCCCGTTCCGCGGGCGTCACACCCTTTTCGGCGTGGCCTTCCCACCGGTCCCGCCGCTCCAGTCGGGGTGCCCGGGCATCGGCGGCGTCTTCTTCCCGTACAGCCAGGGCTGCAGGAAGGCGGTGAGGTCCCGTCCCGCCTCCTGGGAGGCCAGGCGTACGAAGTCCTCGGTGCCGGCCACGGAGTCCGCGTGCTCGGCGACCCAGCGGCGCTGGATCCGGTCGAAGGCGGCGCTGCCGATCTCCTGCCGCAGCGCGTACAGGACCAGGGCGGAGCCGTCGTACACCACCGGCCGGAACAGGCTGATCTTCTTGCCGGGCTCGGGGCCCTTGGGGGCGGCCGGCGGGCCGCCGGCCGCCCGCCACTGGTCGGAGCGCTGGTAGGCCTCCTTCATCCGGCGTTCCAGGGAGTACTTGCCGAGGCCGTCGGCGTAGAGGGCTTCGTACCAGGTGGCGTGTCCCTCGTTGAGCCACAGGTCGGACCAGGTGCGCGGGGTGACGCTGTCGCCGAACCACTGGTGGGCGAGTTCGTGGACCATGACGGCCTCGACGTACCACTCCGGGTAGCCGGCGCCGGTGAAGATGCCCCGTTCGAAGAGCGAGAGGGTCTGGGTCTCCAGCTCGAAGCCGGTGGTGGCGTCGGCGATCAGTACGCCGTAGGTCTCGAAGGGGTAGGGGCCGACCCGCTCCTCCATCCAGGCGAGGTGCCCGGGGGTCTTCTTCAGCCAGGGTTCCAGCCGCTCGCGGTCGGCGGCGGGGACCACGTCACGCAGCGGCAGCCCGTGCGGGCCGGTCCGGTGGACGACCGCGGAGGTGCCGATGGAGACCTGGGCCAGCTCGGTGGCCATGGGGTGCCGGGTCCGGTACGTCCAGGTGGTGGCGGCAGCGGCGGTTCCGGTGGCGACGCGGTGCGGCGCGGCGAGGGGCAGACCGTTGGCGACGGCGGTCTTCCCGTCCGGGGCGGTGATCCGGAAGGTGAAGTACGCCTTGTCGGCGGGGTGGTCGTTGCAGGGGAAGACGCGGTGGGCGGCGTCGGCCTGGTTGGCCATGGCGAGGCCGTCCTGGGTGGGGACCCAGCCGCCGTCCCCCCGGCCGCGCGGGTCGCTGGTGTGGCGGAGGGTGATGCGCAGGGGCGCGTTGTCGGCGACCGGGCGGGGCGGGGTGAGGACCAGGTCCTCCCCGGCGCTCACGAACTCTGCCGGAGCCCCGTTGACCTGGGCGGACTGCACGGTGCCGTGGGTGAAGTCCAGGTTGATGCGGTCGAGCTGCTGGAGGGTGCGGGCGTCGATGACGGTGACGGCGTCGAGCGGGGAGCGGTTGTCCTTGTAGGTGAGCGACAGGTCGTAGGAGAGGACGTCGTATCCGGGGTTTCCCAGCTCCGGGAAGAGCCGGTCGCCAATGCCGAGGGCCTGGGGCGGAGGTGCCACGGCGGCGACGAGGGAGAGGGAGGCCGTGGCGAGCAGGGCGGCGCGCAGGCGGGGGGAGGTGAGACGCATCCCCTACGCGATACCAGTGCGGGCGGCGCGGGGCGGGACGGCGCGGCGGCCGGGGCGTGGGGCCCACCCGAACGGGGCGGCGGCGGGCCGCTGCGCGGAGCCCGCTGCCCGGCCCGGCCTCCCCGGCCTGCCCGGCCTGCTCGCGGCCCGGCCGGCCCTCAGGCCCGGCTGACGTCGTACACCCCCGGTACGTCGCGCATGGCCCGCATCAGGGCCGGCAGCAGGGTGGCGTCGGGGAGCTGGAGGGTGTACCGGTGCCGGACGCGCTGTTCGGTCGGGGGTTCCACGGTGGCGGAGACGATGTCGACGCCCTCGCGGGAGATGGCTTCGGTGAGGTCGGCCAGCAGATGGGGGCGGCCGAACGATTCGGCGACCAGGGTGACCCGGCAGTCGGCGGTGGCCCGCCAGTGGACGGCGACGGAGGTGCGGCCGAGGGAGCGCATCCGGGCCACGGCCGGGCAGTGGATCCGGTGCACGGTGACGGCCCCGCCGCGGACCACGAAGCCGGCGACGGAGTCCGGCGGGACCGGGGTGCAGCAGCCGGCCAGCCGGACGGGGGCGTCGGGCAGGTCGACGACCGCGTTGCCGCCGCCACCGCGGGCTCCGACCACGGACAGCGGGGCCCGGGGGGCTGCCGGGTCGGTCCGGCCGCCGTCCGGATGGGACCGGAGCCAGCTGCCGATGGCGATCCGGGCGGCCGGGGTGCGGGCGTGGTCCAGCCAGTCGGGGGCGGGCCCGGAGGAGGCGTCCTGGGAGAGCAGCAGCTGCACGGTGTCCCCGTCGGCCAGCGGGCTGGCCAGGGAGGTCAGCCGCCCGTTGACGCGGGCGCCGATACAGCCGTGGGCGGCCTCGCCGTGCTGGGCGTAGGCCGCGTCGATACAGGTGGCGCCGGCCGGGAGGCCGAGCCGGCCGCCGCCGTCGGCGCGGAACACGGTGATCTCGCGGTCCTGGGCGAGTTCGGCGCGCAGCGAGCTCCAGAAGGTGTCGGCGTCGGGTGCGGACTGCTGCCAGTCGAGCAGCCGGGACAGCCAGCCGGGGCGGGTGGGGTCGGCCCGTTCCTCCTCGGCCTCCCCGCCGTCGGCGCCGGCCCCGGTGGCTGCGGTCTCCGGGAGGGCGTACGGGTTGCCGAGCGCGACCACGCCCGCCTCCGCGACCCGGTGCATCTGGCGGGTGCGGACGATGACCTCGGCGACCTCGCCGTCGGGGGTGGCGACGGCGGTGTGCAGCGATTGGTACAGGTTGAACTTGGGTACCGCGATGAAGTCCTTGAATTCGGAGACCACCGGGGTGAAGCAGGTGTGCAGTTCGCCGAGGGCGGCGTAGCAGTCGGCGTTCTCGCCGACCAGGACCAGCAGCCGTCCGAAGTCGGAGCCGCGCAGTTCGCCGCGTTTGCGGGCGATGCGGTGGATGGAGACGAAGTGCCGGGACCGGATGAGCACCTCGGCCTGGATGCCGGCCTCGCGCAGCACGGCCCGGATGGCGTCGGCGACGCGGGGCAGCGGGTCCTCTTCCCCTGCGTGGGCGGCGATGAGGGCGCGGGTGTGCTCGTACTCCTCCGGGTGCAGGATCGCGAAGACCAGGTCTTCCAGTTCCGATTTGAGGGCCTGGACGCCGAGCCGTTCGGCGAGCGGGATGAGGACGTCGCGGGTGACCCGGGCGATGCGGACCTGTTTTTCGGGGCGCATCACGCCGAGGGTGCGCATGTTGTGCAGCCGGTCGGCGAGCTTGATCGACATCACCCGGACGTCGTTGCCGGTGGCGACGAGCATCTTGCGGAAGGTTTCGGGCTCGGCTGCGGCCCCGTAGTCGACCTTTTCGAGTTTGGTGACGCCGTCGACAATGAAGCAGACCTCGTCGCCGAATTCGGCGCGTACCTGATCGAGGGTCACCTCGGTGTCCTCCACGGTGTCGTGGAGGAGGGAGGCCGTCAGGGTGGTGGTCTCGGCGCCGAGTTCGGCGAGGATCAGGGTGACGGCGAGCGGGTGGGTGATGTAGGGCTCGCCGCTCTTGCGCATCTGGCCGCGGTGGGAGGACTCGGCGAGCATGTAGGCCCGGCGGAGCACGGACAGGTCCGCGTCGGGGTGGTGGGCGCGGTGTGCCTCGGCGACGTGGCTGATGGCGTCCGGGAGCCGGTCCCGGGGGGTCGGTCCCAGCAGGGCGGCACGCCCCAGCCTGCGCAGATCGAGGCGGGTGCGACCGCGTCTGCGGAGCTCAGGGCGTGCGTCGGGGTTCGTGGCCTCTGCACTCATGGGCACCTCCGGCGGCTTCGACCGGCGGTGGTGGGCATGGGGTGAGCCCTCAGGGCCGGTGTCTGATGTTACCGACCCCACCACGTGGCGGAGTGCACCTCTCGCTGAGCGTGAAACGGATCACCCATGAGAGGGAATCTTCAGCCGAAAGCCGTTTCGGTGAGCCAGGCCGGATCGAACTCTCCGGCGGCGACGATCACGGCCGGTCCGGTCATCTCGACGGAGCCGTCGGGGGTCTCGGTGATGGTCAGGGTGCCGCCGAGGACGTCCACGGTGTACGTGACCGGTTCGCCGGTGACGGCGGGGTCGGCGCCGTCGCGGCGGGCGGTGGCGACGGCCACCGCGCAGGCGCCGGTGCCGCAGGAGCGGGTTTCGCCGGAGCCGCGCTCGTGGACGCGCATGGCGACGTGGCGGGGGCCGCGGTCGGCGACGAACTCGACGTTGACGCCGTCCGGGTAGGCGGCGGCGGGGGTGAAGGGCGGCGGCGCGTACAGGTCGCCGGCGTCGTCGAGGGTGTCGACGAAGGCGACGGCGTGCGGGTTGCCCATGTTGACGTTGCGGGCGGGCCAGCTGCGGTCGCCGACGGAGACGGTCACCTCGCCGGCGGGGAGCAGGGCGCGGCCCATGGAGACGGTGACGGAGCCGTCCTTGTGGAGGTGGACCTGCTTGATGCCGCCGCGGGTGGCGACCGCCAGGTCACCGGGTTCGACGTGGCCGGCGTGCTGGAGGTAGCGGGCGAAGACGCGGACGCCGTTGCCGCACATCTCGGCGATGGAGCCGTCGCTGTTGCGGTAGTCCATGAACCATTCGGCCTCGCCGGCCATGGCCTTGGCCTCGGGGTGGGCGGCGGAGCGTACGACGTGCAGGATGCCGTCCGCGCCGAGGCCGGCCCGGCGGTCGCAGAGGCGGGCGACGGCGGGGGCGGGCAGGTCGAGGGCGTTGTCGGGGTCCGGGATGATCACGAAGTCGTTCTCGGTCCCGTGGCCCTTGAGGAAGGCGAGGCTGCTGGTCACGGCTTCATGGTAGCGACCACGGTGCCGGCTGTGGCCGGGCTCCGCCGCCGCGTCCCGCGCCGCCGGCCCCGCGGCCGTCTCAGTCGGCTATCTCAGCCGGGCCACTCGCCAGACCGCGAGGGCGACCAGGGCCAGGGTGATCAGGGTGTAGAGGGCGATCACGCGCCAGTCGGAGCGGATGCCGGAGCCGCGGGCCGGGAGGCCGGGCCAGGTGTAGCCGACGCGGCGGGCGGCCATCATGCCCCAGCCGCCGGCGCAGGAGCTGATCAGGAGGCCGAGCATGGCGACCACCGCGCCGCCGTCGCCGAACTCGAAGGCGAGCGGGAAGGCGAACATCAGGGAGCCGGCGGCGGCCAGCATGACGATCGGGGCGAGCTGCCAGATCCGCAGGCGGCGCTGGGGGCGCAGCTCGACCTCGACGGCGGGTCCGGAGGTCTCCTCGGAGCCGTCCGGGCTGTCCGGGCCGTCCGGGGTCAGCCGGGCGGGTTCGGCGGGCAGGCCCAGGCCGTCCTGGGCGCCTGCCGGATCCGACAGGTCCGGGTCACCCGCATCCGCCAGGTCGGGGTCGCCCGCATGCGCGAGGTCCACGTCCTGAACCATTGGGTCCGCTTCGCTCCGGGCGTCGCCCCGCCCGGTGTCGCGAGGGCCGGCCTCCATCGCCACGTGCCCTCCCCACTCGGACTTCGTACGCTGCCGTTCACCGCCGGTGACTGCACCGTCGGAATTTGATGATGGCACGCCACGGGCCGCCCGACAGGCGTGCGGGGCGTCCCGATGCCATCACGTGATCAGGCTGTAACCGCTCGTTCGACCAACGACTGCGCGAGTCCGGCGAGTTCCCCGCGGTCGGCAGCGGCTCCGCTGAGCCAGTGGACGCGCGGGTCGCGGCGGAACCAGGAGTCCTGACGGCGCGCAAACCGCTTGGTGGCGCGCACGGTCTCGGCGCGCGCCTCCTCCTCCGTGCACTCCCCCGCGAACGCGGCCAGGATCTGCTGGTAGCCGAGCGCCCGGGAGGCGGTGACGCCCTCCCGCAGCCCCTGGGCCTCCAGCGTGCGCACCTCCTCGACCAGGCCGTCCTCCCACATCCGGTCGACGCGGCGGGCGATCCGCTCGTCGAGCTCCGGACGGGCGACGTCCACCCCGATCTGGACGCAGTCGTAGACGGATTCGTGGCCGGGCAGATTGGCGGTGAAGGGTCGGCCGGTGATCTCGATGACCTCCAGGGCGCGGACGATCCGGCGGCCGTTGCTGGGCAGGATGGCCGTGCCCGCGGCCGGGTCGGCGGCGGCCAGGCGGGCGTGCAGGGCGCCGGGGCCGCGGATGGCGAGTTCCTCCTCCAGCCGGGCCCGGACGGCCGGGTCGGTGCCGGGAAACTCCATGGCGTCCAGGGCCCCGCGGACGTACAGGCCGGAGCCGCCGACCAGCACCGGGGTGCGGCCCTCGGCGAGCAGCTTGTCGATTTCGGCGCGGGCCAGCCGCTGGTACTCGGCGACGCTGGCGGTCTCGGTGACGTCCCAGATGTCGAGGAGGTGGTGCGGGACGCCGCCGCGTTCCTCGGTCGTCAGCTTGGCGGTGCCGATGTCCATCCCCCGGTAGAGCTGCATGGAGTCGGCGTTGACGACCTCGCCGTCGAAATGGCGGGCCAGGGCGACGCCCAGATCGGACTTTCCGGCTGCGGTGGGACCGACGACGGCGATGACCCGCGGGGCGGGGGCTGCACTTCTCACCGGAACAGTCTCGCAAACCCGGCGACGGCTACCCGAACGAGTTACGTGACGGACCGTGCGCGAGGTCGTTGCCCTGGCGAGGTTCCGGCCGGCGCGACGCGCCGTGACCAGGGGGGAACTTCACCCGCACGAGTAACGTTGGAGGAGTAGACATGGGCGTCTTTGATCGGTTTCGTCGTCGTAAGGACGAGCCTTCGACCGAGGTGGCCGAGGTGGCCGAGGAGTCTGCGGCGGGTGCGGTGACCGCGGAGGCTCCGGAGACCGCTGAGGCGGAGTGCGGAGCGGAGACGAAGAGCGGAACCGGGCCGGCCGCCGCGGACGGAGTGGAGATCCCGAAGCAGCAGACCGCGGAGGCAGCCGCGGACAGCGAGGCCGGAGAAGGCGCCCGGAGGTAGCTACCACCAGGAGAAGGTGACCCATGGGTCTGCTGGACAATCTGAAGGCCAAGCTCGGCCCGGCCAAGGACAAGGTCGGGGATCTCGCGCACCAGCACGAGGGCCGGATCGGCCACGGGCTGGACAAGGTCGCCAAGGCCGTGGACTCGAAGACCAAGGGCAAGTACAGCGACCGAATCGAGACGGGCACGAGCAAGGCGAAGGACGCCCTGGGCAAGATCGCGCACAAGGACGAGCCGGGCGGGCCCACCCCGCCGCCCGCGTCTCCGTCCTCCTGACGCGGTCACCGGAAAGGGACGCGGGGCACTGCCCGGCGTCCCTTTCCCGTGGCCCCGGTCAGGACCAGGCGGCGACGAAGTAGCCGACTCCGTAGGGCGCGTCCTCGTACAGCAGCCGGCCGTCCAGGCGGGCGCTGCGGGCGGCGCCGGCCAGTACCTGCCAGGGCGCCCGGCCGGCCGCCTTGAGTTCCTGTGCGAGTCCGGCATCGATCGCTTCGAGGGCCGGTACGTCCGCCGAGCCGAGGGCCCGGGCGGCGGCGTCGTCGAAGGCCGCGGCCCGGTCGTCCAGATAGCCGGGGGCCTTCAGGGTGCGGCAGGCACTGCCGTCGCCCAGCACCAGCATGGCCACCCGGTCGGCGGAGTCGCCGAGGTCGGCGCCGAGCGTGCCGCAGGCGTCGGGGTCGAGCCCCTCCGCGACGGCCACTCCGGCGATCGGGGCGGATTCCCAGCCGGCCTGCCGGAGCAGCCAGGCTCCGACGGCGAGGGAGGCCGGAAGCTCGTCCCCGGTGGCCTCCCCGCTCGGTTCGCCGGGGTCATTGCCCAGGGTGACGGTCAGGTCCACGCCGAATGCGGCGAAGGACCCGCGGGTTCCCTGGTCGTACCCGCCGCCCCGGGCGGCGGCTCCGACCACCACCAGGAGGTCGGGCCGGGAGGCGGCGAGCACGGCGAGCGCGTCCGAGCAGGCGGTGCGGGCATCGCGCAGCTCTTCGGCGGCCCCGGCGGCCACGGCCGGGACGAGCAGCGGCGGGGCGGGGCATACGGCGGCGGCTACGAGCATGATCGCAGCCTAACCGCAGCCACCCGGCCCCGCGGAGCCCCGGCCCGCGGAGCCTTGCCCCCCCCCAGGGCCGGGCCGTACCGGCGGCGCGTCAGGGGCGCGTCAGGAAGGAAGGGCGCAGCCGCCCGTGGCCGCCGGGAGCGGGGCCGGAACGCCCAGCGTGGGGATGCCCAGCATGACGCCCTGCGGCTGCGCCGGGGCGGCGTTCCGCTTCTCCCAGGCGTCGCCCGCGCGGGTGCGGCGCACGGCCGTGGTCGGGCCCTCGGCCAGCAGGTGGTGCGGGGCGGCGTAGGTGATCTCGACGGTCACCACATCCCCCGGGCGGACCTCCGCATCCGGCTTGGTGAAGTGCACCAGGCGGTTGTCGGGGGCGCGGCCGGAGAGGCGGTGGGTGGCGCCGTCCTTGCGGCCCTCGCCCTCCGCGACCATGACCTCCAGGGTGCGGCCGACCTGCTTCTTGTTCTCCTCCCAGGAGATCTCCTCCTGGAGGGCGACCAGGCGCATGTAGCGGTCCTGGACGACCTCCTTGGGGATCTGCCCCTCCATGGTGGCCGCCGGGGTTCCGGGGCGCTTGGAGTACTGGAAGGTGAAGGCGTTGGCGAAGCGGGCCTCGCGGACCGTGTGCATGGTCTGCTGGAAGTCCTCCTCGGTCTCGCCGGGGAAGCCCACGATGATGTCGGTGGAGATGGCCGCGTGCGGGATGGCGGCGCGGACCTTCTCGATGATCCCGAGGAAGCGCTCCTGCCGGTAGGAGCGGCGCATCGCCTTGAGGATCGGGTCGGAGCCGGACTGCAGCGGCATGTGCAGCTGCGGCATCACGTTCGGGGTCTCGGCCATGGCCGCGATCACGTCGTCGGTGAAGTCGCGCGGGTGCGGGGAGGTGAAGCGGACCCGCTCCAGGCCCTCGATCTCGCCGCAGGCGCGCAGCAGCTTGCTGAAGGCCTCGCGGTCGCCGAGGTCGGAGCCGTACGCGTTGACGTTCTGGCCGAGCAGGGTGATCTCGGAGACGCCCTCGCCGACCAGCGCCTCGATCTCGGCGAGGATGTCGCCGGGACGACGGTCCTCCTCCTTGCCGCGCAGCGCCGGGACGATGCAGAAGGTGCAGGTGTTGTTGCAGCCGACGGAGATCGAGACCCAGGCGGCGTAGGCGGACTCGCGCCGGGTGGGCAGGGTCGAGGGGAAGGCCTCCAGCGACTCGGCGATCTCGACCTGCGCCTCTTCCTGGACGCGGGCGCGCTCCAGCAGGACGGGCAGCTTGCCGATGTTGTGGGTGCCGAAGACCACGTCGACCCACGGGGCCTTCTCGACGATGGTCTCGCGGTCCTTCTGCGCCAGGCAGCCGCCGACGGCGATCTGCATGCCGGGGCGCCTGGTCTTCATCGGGGCGAGCCGGCCGAGGTTGCCGTACAGCTTGTTGTCGGCGTTTTCCCGGACCGCGCAGGTGTTGAAGACGACGACGTCGGCGTCGCCGTCGGAGCCTTCGGGGGCGCGGACGTAGCCCGCGTCCTCCAGCAGACCGGAGAGCCGTTCGGAGTCGTGCACGTTCATCTGACACCCGTAGGTGCGGATCTCATAGCTCTTGTTCACGCCCACTGCCTGGCTCCGGTCGCTGCTGGTCATGCAACAAGGGTAGGCGGTGCCGCGGGCGGGCTCGGTCGGCCGGACCGTGACAGGAGCGCGGGCGGCTGGCAGGATCGCGCGCATGCCCCTCGTACCGCCCCGGATGCCGCGGCCCAGCAGGCGCCGCGCCGTGCGGGGTCTGGTGGCCGGGCTCGTCCTGCTCGGGGTGCTGCTGTGGTGGCTGTGGCCGTTCGGGAAGACGGAGCTGCCGGGTGAGCTGACCTTCAGTACCGGCGTACGGACCGGTGTGTACCACCGGTACGGGGCGCTGCTGGAGCAGGCGCTGGCCCGCGACATACCCGAGGTGGACGTACGGCTGCTGCCCAGTGAGGGCTCGCAGGAGAACCTGGAGCGGGTGGCTTCCGGGAAGGCCGCCTTCACGGTGGCCACGGCGGACGCGGTGTCCAAGTACCGGGAGGACGGAAAGCCCGGCGCCGAGGGGCTGCGCGGGGTGGCCCGGCTCTACGACGACTACGTCCAGCTGGTGGTGCCGGCGGGGTCGCCGGTGCAGTCGGCCCGGGACCTGCGGGGCAAGCGGGTCGCGGTCGGCCAGCCCGGGTCGGGGGTCCGGCTGATCTCGGAGCGGCTGCTGGCGGCGGCGAAGCTGGATCCGCGGCGGGACCTCACCGAGGTGTCCATCGGCATCGACACCATGCCGGCGGAGCTGGAGGCGGGGCGGATCGATGCGTTCTTCTGGTCCGGCGGCCTGCCGACGAACGCGGTGCGGGAGCTGTCGGACCGCTTCGAGATCCGGCTGGTGCCGCTGGGCGACCTGGTGCCGGAGCTCCAGGGCAGCGGGAGCCCGGCCCGCCACTACCGGGCGGCGGTGATGCCGCAGGACGCGTACGCGCGGGCGCGGAACACCTCGGCGGTGACCACGCTGGCCGTGCCGAACCTGCTGGTGACGACGGAACAGACCAGTCCGGAGCTGACCGAGCGGTTCACGCGCACGGTGATCCTCAGCCGGGACGGCATCGGCCAGGAGGTCCACGCGGCCCAGCGGGTGGACCTCCGTACGGCGATCTACACGGACCCGCTGGAGCTGCACGAGGGTGCTCGGCGCTACTACCGCTCGGTCAAGCCTTAGCGCTCGTCCTGGCAGAAGCGGGCGAAGCCGGCATTCTGGCCTGCGATGTAGCCCCTTTCGTAGTCGGGGTTCAGGCCTGTGATTCCGGGCTTCGGGGGTGTCTTCTCACAGTCGTCGCGCGCGTCGTCCCGGCCGTCGGCGAAGCCCTTCCGGAACTGGGTGCGAGCCTCCTCTTGCTCCTGCTTCGGATCCTTAGGCGCGGGCGCGCCGACCAGCGTGCAGGGCACTTGCACATTCTTGCCGGTGGCGGTGATCTTGATGCGTGCCGCGTCCTCGGGTGTGCCCGGAGCGCTGAAGCGGAACGCCCCCGCTGCGTCGGCCTTCACGATCTGGCCGGGGCCTCCCGGGTCCGAGATGCGTACCTCGCTGTTCGCGGGGAACCCGGCGCCGTCGACGTGGATTGCGCTCGTCCGCGCATCGAACTCGGCCGTCAAGGTGCAGGTGGCTGCGGGGGTGGTCGCGACGGCCGTGGACCCGGGGAGCAGCAGTGCCGATGCGCCGATCACGGCCGACGACAACAGCGTGGACGCCAGGGACGGAAGTGACGGCTTCATGGTGATCCCCAAGAAGTCGGGAGAGGGTGTGACGCACGGCGCGGCCGTCCTGAGCGGGGGCCGTTGGCGGCCTGCCGGCCGCGGAGGCGAGGATCATCGCATCGGGCATCCGCTTCCATCATCCCGCCCCGCACCCACCACGTCGACTAGGCCGGGAGGAGGTTCAGGGCTGCTGCCGCCGCGCCGATCAGGCCGGCGTCGGTGCCCAGGGCTGCCGGGACGATGCGGAGGCCGCTGACGAAGCCGAGGGTGGCGTACTGCGGCAGGTGGGCGCGGACCGGGCCGAGGAGGGTGTCGCCGCAGGTGGCGACCCCGCCGCCGATGACCGCGATATCGGTCTCCACCAGCGTGGCGGTGGCGGCGATGGCCGCTGCCAGGGCGCGGCCGGCGCGGTCGAAGGCGGCCAGGGCGACGGGGTCGCCGGCCCGGGCGGCCGTGGCCACCCCCGCCGCCGTGGGATCGGGGCCGGTCCAGCCCCGGTTCCGGGCCCAGCGGGCGATGGCCGTGCCGGAGGCGATCGCCTCCACGCAGCCGCGCCCGCCGCACGCGCACTCCTCGCCGCCGGCGAAGTCGACGCTGATGTGACCGATGTGGCCGGCGTTGCCGGTGGGGCCGGGCAGCAGGCGCCCGCCGAGGACCAGGCCGCCGCCCACGCCCGTGGAGACGACCATGCACAGGGCGTTCGCGTGCCCCCGGGCCGCGCCCAGCCAGTGCTCGGCCGCCGTCATCGCCACCCCGTCGCCGACCAGCACGGTGGGGACCGGGCGGCCGTGAGCGGCCAGGGCGGCTTCGGTCCGGGCCACTACCGGGTAGTCGCGCCAGGCCGTGATGTTCACCGGGCTGACCGTGCCCCGGGCGGAGTCCACCGGGCCTGCGCTGCCGATCCCGCACCGCCGCACCCCGGCCCAGCCGGGGTCCCGGGCCAGGTCGGCGACGATCTCGGCGACCGCTGCCATGACGCCGTCGCCGTCCACCCCGCGCGGGGTGGGCCGGCGGGTGGTCGCGGTCATGGTGCCGTCGGGATGCACCAGCGCTCCGGCGATCTTCGTGCCGCCGATGTCGATCGCGGCGGTCAGTCCGGCGGCGGGGTCGACTGCGGGGCCGGCCGCGGCGCCCCCGCGCATGGTGGGGAGGGCGGAGGTCGGGGTGGGCGTGGTCACGGTGGCGCTCCTGGAGGTGGTCGGTTCAGTATGCGCGCGGCGGCTGTGCCGTGCTCTCACGGGGTTCCCGGACCGTACGCGATCCCGGTCGGCAACGCGCGGGCCGGGGCCGAACCGCAGTGGTCCGGCCACGGCACCGGCGGGTACGGGCCATGTGCCGGGCGGCGGAGTACGCACCGGGCTTCGGGGGGCGGCCCTGGTCAGGGCGCTCCGGCCCGGGCCGTCCGGTCACCCTGCCGGAAGAGGCCGTGTTGACTGCGCGGCCCACGGCCCGTCAGGTTGTGCGGACCCGGCAGACCACCCGTCGCCGGCCACCCGTCACCGGCCACCCGCGCCGGCCACCCCCGTCCCAGGACCGCCCATGCTGCGTTTCGGCGTCAACTACACCCCCACCCGCGGCTGGTTCCACCACTGGCTGGACTTTGACCTCGACGAGGTGAGGGCCGATCTCGACTCGGTTGCCGCACTGGGCCTGGACCACATCCGGGTGTTCCCGCTGTGGCCGCTGTTCCAGCCGAACCGGTCGCTGATCCGGCCGCGCGCCGTCGAGCAGCTGGTGTCCCTCGCGGACGCGGCCGGCGAGCGCGGGCTGGACGTCGCCGTGGACGGCCTCCAGGGACACCTGTCCGGCTTCGACTTCCTGCCGGCCTGGACCCGCACCTGGCACCGGCGGAACCTGTTCAGCGATCCGGAGGTGATCGCGGGGCAGGAGGAGTACCTGCGGACGCTGGCCGCGGCACTGGCGGACCGGCCCCACTTCCTGGGCATGACGGTCGGCAACGAGATCGGCCAGTTCTCGGACGCCCCGCACCCGGACCCGGACCGGATCACCCCGGAGCAGGCCGGGAGGTGGCTGGAGCGGATGCTGGCGGCCTGCGAGGCGGGGGCACCGGGGCGGTTCCATCTGCACGCGGAGTACGACGCGTCCTGGTACCGGGACGGCCACCCCTTCACCCCGGCGCACGCGGCGCGGCTGGGCGCGGCCACCGCCGTCCACTCGTGGGTGTTCAACGGGACCGCCCAGCGGTACGGGCGGACCGGTACGGCCACCGAGCACCACGCCGCCTACCTGATCGAGCTGTCGAAGGCGTGGGCGGTGGATCCGCGGCGGCCGGTGTGGCTCCAGGAGGTGGGGGCCCCGGCCCCGTATATCGGGCCCGGTCATGCGGCCTCGTTCACGGCGGCGACCGTGGCCAATGCCCTGGACTGCCCGGACCTGTGGGGGATCACCTGGTGGTGTTCGCACGATGTGGCGCGGGAGCTGGCGGACTTCCCGGAGCTGGAGTACGGGCTGGGGCTGCTCACCAACGACCGGCGGGTGAAGCCGGCGGGCGAGACGATCGCGCGGATCGTCGCGGACCGGCGGGGCGCCGGAGCCGGGCGACCGGAGCACCGCCCGGCTCCGCGCCGTACGGCCCTGGTCCTGGACGTGGGCGGGGCGGAGGCGGCGCCGCGCCGGTCGGTGTGCGCGCCGGGCGGGGAGTTCTTCGAGGCCTGGGCGCGGCTCACCGCGGACGGGGTCCGTCCGGCGGTGGTGCTCGCCGACCACCTCCCCGGCAGCACGTCGGACGGCGAGGCCGGCCGGGCGCATCTCGCGGCGCGCGGCATCACCGAACTGATCACTCCGGCGGAGGTCCGCTGACCCGCTGACCCGCTGATCCCCCGTTGCGCCGACCCCGCAGGGCGACCACCCCGAAGGAGACGCATGTCCGAGACCGGCAAGAAGGCCGACACCCGTACGCCGCCCGGTCCGCCGTCGGCGCCGCCCCCGGCTCCGCCGCTGCGCCCGGCCCCGCGCCCCACCCGGCGCCGGATGCTGGCCGTGGGTGCGGGCGCCGGGGCCGCGGCTCTGCTGGGCGGAACCGCCGGCCCTGCCGTGGCGGCCGGCCCGGCCGGGGCTGTGGGCGGCGCCCCGGCCCCCGCGGACCTGGCCCCGTACGCCTCCTACTGGTTCCCCGACACGCTGCCCGCCGGCCGCCCGGGCCCCGGGATCGTCTGGCGGTCGCTGCGGGACTGGACGCCCGAGTCGGACCCGGACCTGGCCTACAACAGGGCGGGCGTGCCCTTGGCGAAACGATTCACCCCGGTACCGCCGAACACCACCGCCCGGGCCGGCCAGGCCCGGATCGCCTCCCTGGTCTCCTTCGGGAGCACCGCCCAGAATCCGGCCCAGGGTTCGCCGACCTCCGATGTGTACGCCTTCGGCCACTGGGCGTACCTTGACGAGCTGGTGTTCTGGGGCGGGTCCGCCGGCGAGGGCATCGTGCTCGCGCCGAACGCGCCGGTCACCGATGCCGCCCACCGCAACGGGGTGCGGGTGCTGGGCAATGTGTTCCTGCCTCCCGTCGCGTACGGCGGTGACCTGCAGTGGACCCGGGATCTGGTGCAGCAGGACGCCCTCGGCGGGTTCCCGGTGGCCGAACAGCTGGTCCGGGTGGCGGTGGCGTACGGCTTCGACGGCTGGTTCGTCAATGCCGAGACCGATGGCGGGGACAGCGGACTGGCAGGCCGGATGCGGGAGTTCCTCCGGGCGCTCCGGACCCGCGGCGCGGCGCACGGCCTGCGCATCACCTGGTACGACGCGATGAACTGCACCGGCCGGGTGGGCTGGCAGGGGGCGCTCAACGACCTCAACCAGGAGTTTTTCGAGGACCGGGCCGGGCGGGTGGCGGACACCATGTTCGTGGATTTCGGCTGGCGGAACCACGAGGAGAAGCTGCGGCCCTCCGGCGACCGGGCCGACCGGATCGGCCGCAGCCGGTACGAGCTGTGGGCGGGGGTGGACGTGGAGGCCCGGGGCTGGGACACCCCGGTGGCCTGGGACGATCTGGTGCCGCGGGAGGGGCGGCACATCGTCGGCTACGGCTTCTACCGGCCCGAGTGGACCCGCAACCACCTCGCCGACCGCTCCCCCGGTGCCTTCCATGCCGCCGAGGACCGGTTCTGGACCGGTGAGCCGGCGGATCCCTCCCGGCCGGCCCCCGAGCACGGCTGGCGGGCGCCGGCCACCGTGGTCGCCGACCGCTCCACCGTCACCGCCCTGCCCTTCGCCTGCTCCTTCAACACCGGTCACGGGCTGCGCTGGTACGAGGAGGGCCGGGTGCTCTCGGCGGTGCCGTGGAACCACCTCGGCCTCCAGGACCTGCTGCCCGGCCGCCGCTGGGTGGTCCGTACGGAGGGCGAACGGCCCGCGGTCACGCTGGACTTCGCCGATGCCTGGCGCGGCGGCTCCAGTCTGCTGGTCGAGGGCCGGCCGACCGGGCCGGCCGAGGTCGGGCTGCACGCCACCCGGCTGCCGCTGTCCCGGAACACCGTGCTGGAGCTCGTCCACCGCACCGAGGCCGGCCCGGTGGCGGTGGAGGTCGGGATCGCCTGCCGTGAGCCGGCCGCCCCGGGCGGGGCCGTGCCGTACACCTGGCTGCCGGTGGCGGCGTCCGGGGCGGGCCGGGGCTGGCGTACCTCCCGGGTGCGCCCGGCGGCACTGGCCGGAGGGACCGCGTACGGCCTGGCGGTACGGCTCACCGGGCGCGACGGGCGGCCGGTCCGCTGGCGGCTGGGCATGCTGGCGGTGCACGAGCTCCGGAACGGTGTTTCGGAGCGGCCGGCCGCGCCCGCCGGCTTGGCGGTGGACGCCTCGGTCCGTACGGGCGACCGGGTCGCCGCGCTGCGGGTGTCCTGGCGGCGGGCGCCCGGCCCGGTCCGGCACCACGAGCTGGTCCGGGTGCTGCCGGACGGCACCCGCCGGTTCCTCGGCGGGACCTGCGGAACCGCGCTGTACGTGCCCGCGCTGGAGCGGGCCGGGCGGGAGCGGGTGACGGTGCTGGAGGTGCGTGCGGTCGGCGAGCGCTACACCGCCTCGGCTCCGGCGCGTACCTCCTACCGCTGGTAGCCGGAGCGGGCCTCCGTACGGGCCGGGGCCGGGGCAGTCGGGCCGGGGCGCCGTCGGGCCGCGGCGGCGGTCAGGACGCGTGCGGGGCGGTGCGCGGGACGGTCACCGTCACCCGGAGCCCGTGCGGCGGGTTCGTCTCGTACGAGAGGGATCCGCCGCCCGCGGCCAGCAGGGCCCGGGAGATGGACAGGCCGAGACCGGAGCCCTTGACGTTCTGGTGCCGGCCGCTGCGCCAGAAGCGGTCGCCGATGCGCTCCAGCTCCTCCTCGGTGAGGCCGGGGCCGCGGTCGGCGACCACGACGAGGGCCTGCCCCTCCTCGGCGGTGACCGTCACCTCGACCTCCTCGCCGGCCGGGGTGAACTTGAGGGCGTTGTCGATGACCGCGTCCAGGGCGCTGGACAGGGCGATGGGGTCGGCCCAGCCGGTGACGGCGGCCCGGCCGGCCGAGGTGAGCCGGACACCCTTCTCCTCGGCGAGCGGGCGCCAGGCGGCGACACGTTCGGCGGTGAGCTCACCGATGTCGGTGAGGCGGATCTCGGCGGAGGCGTGCTCGGCGAGCGCAAGGTCCAGGAGGTCGTCCAGAACCTGGGCCAGGCGCTTGCCCTCGGTGCGGACCGAGGCGATCTCCTCGTTGTCCTCAGGGAGTTCGAGGGCGAGCAGTTCGATCCGGAGCAGCAGTGCGGCGAGCGGGTTGCGGAGCTGGTGGGAGGCGTCGGCGACAAAGGCCCGCTGCTGCTCCAGCACCTCTTCCACGTTGTCGGCCATCTCGTTGAACGAGCGGGCCAGCCGGCGGAGTTCCGGCGGGCCGCCGGAGGCTGCGACCCGGGAGTTCATCCGCCCGGTCGCGATGCCGTGGGCGGCGGCGTCCAGGGTGCGGACGGGCTTGAGCACCCAGCTGGTGAGGCGCAGGGCCGCACCGAAGGCCACCAGCATGGCGGCGGCCAGGCCGGCTGCGATGATCAGCCAGCCCTGGAGGGTGCGGGAGCGCATCTGGTCGGTGGGTGATTCGGTGACCACGACGGCGACCACGTCCCCGTCGAGGACGACCGGGGAGGCGACGAGCAGTTTGCCGTGCGGCTGCCAGGGCCAGACCTGGGCCGGATCGTGGCTGCGCCGGCCGGCCAGGGCCTCTTCGAAGGCCTGCCGGGCGTCGTCGGTGTCGGGCAGCCGCCACCAGCCGGGGGCCCGGGCCATGGCGTTGCCGTCGCGGTAGAAGATGCCCACCCTGATGCCGTACAGCTCCTGGTAGCGGGCGAGTTCGGACTGGAGGGTCTCGCGGCGTTCGTCGGCGCCCTTGTCGCCGGAGCCTTCGGCGTCCACGACGAACTGGGCGAGGGCGGCGAACCGGGCACTGTCGTCGATCCGGTCGACCACCACCCGCTGCTGCTGTCCGGCAGCCAGGCTGACGGCGAGCGGGAAGCCGAGGGCGAGCAGGACACCCGCCATCAGGACGACGAGCAGGGGCAGCAGCCGGGCGCGCACGGCGGCGGGCCCCCTAGGAGGCGCCCGGGCCGGGAGCCACGAGCCGGTAGCCCACCCCGCGCACCGTTTCGATGAGTGCGGGCATCCGCAGTTTGGAGCGCAGCGAGGCGACGTGCACTTCGAGGGTGCGCCCGGTGCCCTCCCAACTGGTGTGCCACACCTCGCTGATGATCTGCTCCCGCCGGAAGACCACGCCGGGGCGCTGTGCGAGCAGGGCGAGCAGGTCGAATTCCTTGCGGGTGAGGGGTACGTCGGTGCCGTCGACGGAGACCCGGCGGGTGGGCAGCTCGATGCTGACCTGGCCGAGCCGGACCAGTCCGGGGGGACCTGCGGGACTGCGGCGGGGGCCGGCCGGGGTGCTGTCGTCGGCGGCCGATCCGCCGCCGGTGCCGGTGCGGCGGGCGACGGCGTGGATACGGGCGAGCAGCTCGCCGGTGTCGTAGGGCTTCACCACGTAGTCGTCGGCACCCATGTTGAGGCCGTGGATGCGGGAGCGGACGTCACCGCGGGCCGTCACCATGATCACGGGGATGGCGGTGCGCTTGCGGATCTTGCCGCAGACCTCGTAGCCGTCCTGGTCGGGCAGGCCGAGGTCGAGCAGGACCACACCGAAGGGCGGGGCGTCGGCCGGCAGCAGGGCCTGCAGGGCCTCCTCGCCGTTGCGGGCGTGCGTCACCCGGAATCCGTGCCGGGCCAGGATCGCGGACAGGGCCGCGGCGACGTGGTCGTCGTCCTCGACGAGCAGCAGTCTCATCTTCTGGGCCCCCTTTCGTGATCGCGCTCAGTAAAACAGCACCACAGGGGCATCACGCAAGGTGTCTCTCCCCGCGCACACAGCGTGTTCGGGGGAAGCCGTATCGTTATGCTCAATTCTCGCTCAGATGTGATGACGGTGTGCACACCCTCTCACTACTGTCCTCCCAACCGAGGAGGACGGAGCTACAAGCCGATGAGCGGAGTATCAGTGACCAAGGGCGCCGGGGCGGAGGACTCGACTCCCGCAGCGGACGGCCTGGTCGTACTGAGCAACGTCAACAAGCACTTCGGCGCGTTGCACGTGCTTCAGGACATCAATCTGAGCATTGCGCGCGGCGAGGTCGTCGTGGTGATCGGTCCGTCGGGTTCGGGCAAGTCGACCCTGTGCCGGACCATCAACCGGCTGGAGACCATCGACTCCGGCTCCATCACCCTGGACGGCGCCGAACTGCCCGCCGAGGGGCGGGAGCTGGCCCGGCTGCGCGCCGATGTCGGCATGGTGTTCCAGTCGTTCAACCTCTTCGCGCACAAGACGGTGCTGGAGAACGTGCTGCTGGGCCAGCTGAAGGTCCGCAAGACGCCGTTCCCCGAGGCCGAGGCGAAGGCACGGACCCTGCTGGACCGGGTGGGTGTCGGCAGCCAGGCCGACAAGTACCCGGCTCAGCTCTCCGGTGGCCAGCAGCAGCGCGTGGCGATCGCCCGCGCGCTGGCGATGGAGCCGAAGGTGATGCTTTTCGACGAGCCCACCTCGGCGCTGGACCCGGAGATGATCAACGAGGTGCTGGAGGTCATGCAGCAGCTCGCCGCCGAGGGCATGACGATGGTCGTGGTCACGCACGAGATGGGCTTCGCCCGCTCGGCGGCCAACCGGGTCGTCTTCATGGCCGACGGGAAGATCGTCGAAGAGGCGGCGCCCGAGCAGTTCTTCAGCAACCCGCGCAGCGACCGCGCCAAGGACTTCCTTTCGAAGATCCTGCACCACTGAGTTTCCGGTCTGGTACTCATCCGGTGGTAGTTCAACAACGTCTCATCCGAGGGAAGTTCACCATGAAGGTTTTCAAGGCCGGTGCGGCTGCGGCGCTCGCCGCCACTCTCGCCCTGACGGCGACCGCGTGCGGTGGCAGCGACGACAAGAGCGACAAGGGTTCCGGCTCCGGCGGCGGCAAGAAGGTCGTCATCGGCATCAAGTTCGACCAGCCGGGTCTCGGCCTGAAGACGCCGGACGGCAAGTACACCGGCTTCGATGTGGACGTGGCCACCTACGTGGCCAAGGAGCTGGGCTACAGCGCCGACAAGATCGAGTTCAGGCAGGCCGTCTCCGCCGACCGCGAGAACCTGCTCCAGAGCGGCGACGTCAAGTTCATCGTCGCCAGCTACTCGATCACCGACAAGCGCAAGGCCAAGGTCGACTTCGCCGGCCCGTACTTCCTGGCCCACCAGGACCTGCTGGTCCGCGCCGACGACTCGTCCATCACCAAGCCCGAGGACCTGAACGACAAGAAGCTCTGCTCGGTCGCCGGCTCCACCTCCGCCCAGAACGTCAAGGACAAGCTGGCCCCCAAGGCCAACCTGATCCAGAACGGCGGCTACTCCGAGTGCCTCACCGGCCTGGAGAACAAGGCCGTGGACGCCCTGACCACGGACAACTCGATCCTCGCCGGCTACGCCGCGCAGGAGAAGAACAAGGGCAAGTTCAAGCTGGCCGGCCTGAGCCTGAGCAACGAGAACTACGGCATCGGTCTGAAGAAGGGTGACAAGGACCTTCAGACCAAGATCAACGCCGCGCTGAAGAAGATGGTCCAGGACGGCTCCTGGGACAAGTTCGTGACGGCCAACTTCGGCCCGGCGAACTACAAGAACGAGCCCGCGCCGCAGATCACCGAAGGCAGCTGATTCCTCGGTGAGGCGCGTCGCCGCCCGCCTGCCTCGGGCGGCGGCGCGCCCCACCGGCCATCCTGGGGAGAGCGCAGGACATCGTGTTCGAATTTCTTGAGTCCGGGCAGTACGACCTGCTCGGCGCCTTCTGGGTGACGGTGCAGCTCACCCTCTACTCGGCGATCGGGTCCCTGGTCTGGGGCACCCTGCTCGCCGGGATGCGGGTCAGCCCGGTCCCGCTGATGCGGGTCTTCGGCACTGCATACGTGAACGTCGTGCGGAACATCCCGCTCACCGTGCTGATCATCGGCTGCTCGCTGGGCCTCAACCAGACGCTCGGGTTCTCCATGGGCGCCGAGCGCTTCGAGGACATCGGCTTCCGGCTCGCCGTGCTCGGTTTCTCCGCCTACACCGGCACCTTCGTGTGCGAGGCGCTGCGTTCCGGCATCAACACGGTGCCGGTCGGCCAGGCCGAGGCGGCCCGCGCGCTGGGCCTGAGCTTCACCCAGGTCCTCCGTCTGATCGTGCTCCCCCAGGCCTTCCGGGCGGTCATCGCGCCGCTCGCCAACGTACTGATCGCCCTCACCAAGAACACCACGGTGGCGGCGGCCATCGGCGTGGCCGAGGCGGCCCTGCTGATGAAGGAAATGATCGAGAACGAAGCACAAGCGCTGTTCGCCGTCTTCGGGGTCATTGCCCTCGGCTTCGTCCTGCTGACCCTGCCCACCGGTCTGCTGCTGGGCTGGGTGGCCAAGCGAGTGGCGGTGAAGCGATGAGCTCGGTGCTCTACGACACGCCGGGGCCCAAGGCCAAGGCGCGCAACATCATCTACACCGCGGTCTTCCTGGTGCTGCTGGCACTGGCCGGGTGGTGGGTGATAGGCACCCTGGCCGACAAGAACCAGCTGGAGGCAGACAAGTGGACGCCGTTCCTGGAGGGTAAGGTCTGGACGACCTTCCTCCTGCCGGGCCTCGGCGAGACCATCAAGGCCGGCCTCATCGCCATGGTGATCGCGCTGCCGCTGGGCGCCCTCTTCGGTATCGGCCGGCTCTCCGACCACGCCTGGGTGCGCGTCCCGGTCGGCGCGGTCGTCGAGTTCTTCCGCGCCATGCCGGTGCTGATCCTCATGGTGTTCGGCTCCGCGCTGTTCGTGAAGTTCACGGACATCGACTCCGAGATCAGGCCGCTGTACGCCTGCGTCACCGGCCTGGTGCTCTACAACGCCTCGGTGATCGCCGAGATCGTCCGGGCCGGCATCCTGTCGCTGCCCAAGGGGCAGGGCGAGGCGGCCAAGGCGCTCGGTCTGCGCAAGAGCCAGATCATGGCCCACGTGCTGATCCCGCAGGCGGTCGCGGCGATGCTGCCCGCCCTGATCAGCCAACTGGTCGTCATCCTCAAGGACACCGCCATCGCGGGCGCCGTCCTGGGCCTGGGCGAACTGCTGTCGATGAACCGGCAGATCTCCGCCAACTACAGCAACACCATCCCGACCCTGGTCGTGATCGCCCTGCTGTACGTGGTGCTGAACTTCGCGCTCACCGGCTTCGCCTCCTGGCTGGAGCGGCGGCTGCGGCAGCAGAAGAAGAAGTCCGGCGGTACGGCCGCTCCCGCCGTGACCGTCACCGACAAGGCGGGCGGCGACGGTGGCGCCACCGCCGCGATCCCCGCCCAGGGCGACGGCTCGGACGTGGTCTCGAAGGACTGAGGCCCGCCCCAGGGGTCGCTCCTGACCCTTCATCACCTCGTGTGCGCGGTGCGCCGGATCACCTCCCGGCGCACCGCGCACATGCGTGCGACGGCGTTGCGCCCGGTGTCACTTGACGCACGCACCTTCAGTGGGTTGCATACGGTCTGTGATCACATACCGGACACCGGGAGCCGCGCCATGGACCCGGTGATCGTCGTCGGCGCGGGGCCCGTCGGACTGTCCCTGTCCCTCGCCCTGGCCGGCCAGGGCGTGCCCTCCGTCCTCCTCGACGAGGGCCCCGGCAAGGACGAACCACGACCGGCCCGGACGGTCGTGCTGCACGCCGACACCGCCGCCATGGCGCAGCGCCTCGGCTGTACGACGCTGCGCGACGAGGGCGCCCACTTCGCCGCCTGGCGCACCCTGCGCCGGCGGCAGCAGACCCACCGGAGCACCTTCGAGGACCACCCGGCCCCGCTGCACGTCCCCCAGCACGCCCTCGCCCGCGGCCTGCGGGACGCAGCCGCGGCCCACCCCTTGGTGCAGCTGGTTCCGGACAGCCGCCTGGACTCGCTGGAGCAGGAGGCGCAGGGGGTCACCGTGCACACCCGGGGTGCCGAAACCACCTGGTGGCGCGGGAGTTGGCTGGTCGGCTGCGATGGCGCCCGGTCCACCGTCCGCAAGCTCCTCGGCATCCGCTTCCCCGGCCGTACCGCCGTCGAACGGCATGCGGTGGCCGCTCTGCGCACCGAACTCCCCTGGCCGGGCGAGGCCCTGCTGCACCGCGGCCACTCCTCCGGTGTCACCGAGGTGACGGCCCGGCCGCTGCCCGACGGGGTGTGGCGGCTGGACTGGCTGCTGCCGCCGCGCGGCGACCTGGTCACCCCGGACGCGTTGATCGCCCTGATCCGGGAGACCCTGGCGGGCTGGTGCGGCGGTACCACTCCCCCGTACGACCTGATCGACACCGGGGTGTACACCGTGCACCACCGGCTGGCCCGGAGCTGGCGCGAGGGCCGCGCCTTCCTCGCCGGAGACGCCGCGCACCTGCTCGGCGCGGTGGGCACCCAGGGGGTCGAGGAAGGGCTGCGGGACGTCGAGAACCTGGCCTGGAAGCTGGCCCTGGCCTGGCATCACGGGGCCTCCGAGGGGCTCCTGGACAGCTACCAGGCCGAACGGCGCACCGCCGTGGCCGCCCGGCTGCGCGCCGCCGACCAGGCACTGCCGGTGCTGCGGGGCGGCGGCGGGCTGCGCAGCTACCTGCCGGGGTCCGGGCGCACCCACGAACTGCTGCTCGCCGAAGGCCATCTGGGGCGCGGGCCGCTCGGTTCCGCGCCGGCGTACGCCCCTCCGGTCGCGGTCCGCGAAGTACCGACCGACACCGAGCCGGGCGGCGCCGTGGCGAACGTACCGGTGACCGCGCCGGACGGGTCGACCGTGCCGCTGCGGGACCTGCTGGGGAGCCGGCTGCTGGTGGTGCTGGTGGCACCGGGAACCGGGGTGTGGGACCGGCGGCACTGGATGAAGGCCGGGCTGATGCCCCGGCTGGCGGCGGCGGTGAGCGCCCTGCCGGTACGGGCGGAACTGCTGGTCGCCGACGGCTACCCGGGGGCGCCCGCGCACACCGTGCTGCTGGTCCGGCCGGACGGCCATCTGGCGGCGACCTTCGCGGGGGTCCGGCCGGCCGAGTTGTACGAGGCGGCCGACGCGGTCCGGGCGGGGGCGCCCGGCGGGACCGGGGAGGCCGGGGCGAAGGGCGCGGCCGGCTCCGGCACGGCCGCCGGGGAGAGCGCCGGGAAAGGCGCCGGAAAGGGTGCCGGGGAGGGCGCCGCCGCGGTGGCCGCGGTCCCCGCCCGGCCGGCCCGGCCCGCCCTCCCCGCCGCGGTGCCCGCCGCACCGGGGGAGTCCACCACGCCACAGCAGTGATCGATTGACCCTCAAGGTCACTCGTGGTTCACTCGCGGACATGACCGGCACCGACGTACGCCTCTGGCGGAGGGTCCACATGGACCTGCTCCGCTATGCGGGCTGCGTCTGTCGCCCCGCCTGCTGATTCGCCTTTCTTCCGCGCGCCGTCGTGCGCGCTCCCACGCGAACCCCCAGGACGGTCATCCTCCATGTCTGCACCCTCGTACGCGCCTGCGCCCGGCCACGCCCCGGATCAGGCCACAGCCCGCCCGCACACCGGGCCCACCGCCGCCGAACTCCTCGAGTTCGCCCTGCGCACCGCCTCCGACCCGGAGGTGATCGACTCACTCCCCCTCGATCCCGAAGGCCGCACCTGGGTGCGGCTGGACGGCCCGGGCGGCAGCGAGGCCTGGCTGATCGGCTGGCCACCGGGCACCGGCACCGGCTGGCACGACCACGCCGAGTCGCGCGGCGCGTTCGCCACCGCCCGCGGCCGGCTCACCGAGCACTCCCTCGCCGTCCGGCTGCCCTCGGAGGGCTGGCAGAGCCTGGAACTGGCCGCCGGGCACGACCGGAGCCGCAGCCTCGGCCCGGGTAGCGGGCGGGCCTTCGGCGAGTACCACGTCCACGAGGTGCTCAACCCGTCCGCGGCGGAGCACGCGGTCTCGGTTCACGCGTACTACCCGCCGCTGCCGCAGATCCGCCGGTACAGCCGCACCGGCCCGGTCCTCACGCTGGAGCACGTCGAGCGCCCGGCGGACTGGGAATGAGCACCGCGCAGCCGGCCCGGACCGGCATCGACGGGCACCTGGAGCGGATCCGGGCGGGGTACGAGCGGATCGGGGCGCGGGAGGCGTACGCGGCGGTCGAGGCGGGTGAGGCCCTGCTGGTCGACACCCGGTACCAGGCGCTCCGGGAACGGGACGGGCTGATCCCGGGCGCCCTGCTGGTCGAGCGGAACGAACTGGAGTGGCGGCTGGACCCGTCCGGCAGCCACCGCGCCCCCGCGGCCACCCGGCACGATCTGCGCTGGATCGTGGTCTGCAACGAGGGGTACGCCTCCAGTCTGGCCGTGGACTCCTTGCACCGGCTGGGCCTGTACCGGGCCACCGACCTGGTCGGCGGCTTCCAGGCGTGGAAGGCGGCCGGCCTGCCGGTGACCGCGGTGGGCGCTCGCGGCTGAGTCCCGGCACGCGCGAGGGTGCCCCGGATCTCCGCGCTCCGGGGCACCCTCGCGTCGTACGGCCACCGGCCACGGGCTCGCCGGGGGCAGGGGCCTACTGCCTGGCGGTGGCCGCGTCCACCGGGCGGGCCCGGAGGGCGAGCCGGCCCGGCAGGGCGGTGGCGGCCAGGGCCAGCAGGGCGGCGATGCCGACCACCGTCGCGTACACCAGGGGCAGGACCGCGGGGGTCGCGCCGCCGGTCATACCGGTGCTGAAGGCGGTCAGGACGGCGGCTGAGATCCCGGTGCCGAGGACCGCGCCGAGCAGCAGCACCGCCAGGGCTTCCGTACGGATCATGCGGAGCACCTGGCGCCGGGTGGCACCGGCCAGCCGCAGCATCGCGAACTCGCGGATCCGCTCGGCGGTGGACATCGCCAGCGTGTTGACCACGGCGATCGCGGTGAAGGCGAGGACCAGGCCCATGCCAAGGAGGTTGATCTCGGCGCCGGCCTGCTGCCGTTCGGCGCGTGCGGTATCCGCATCGGCCGCGGAGAGGACGGCGGTACCGGGGAACTCCTGGACCGCGGCGGCCAGTTGCGCCCGGCCGGTGCCGGGCTCGGTGGCCACCAGCACACTGCTCGCGAGGGGATTGTCCAGGTGGGCGGCGACCAGGTCGTGGGGCAGGGTCAGATCGCCGAAGCCGAGACCGCGGGTGTAGACGGCGGAGACGGTGAGGGTGGCGGGGGTGCCGTCGCCGAGGTGGACGGTGAGCGGGCTGCCGGGCTTCAGGCCGAGTTGGTGGGCGGCGAGTTCGCTGACCGCGGCGCTCCGGTCGCCGAAGCCGGCCAGGGTGCCGCTGCTGACCGCGGGGTCCCAGGTCCTGGTGAGACCCTCGGGGGTGACGCCCTGGACGGCGTACTTGGTGAGGCCGACCCGGACGGTGCCGTGCACGATCTCGGTGGCGGCGGTGACCCCGGGGGTGTGCCGGATCTTCTGCGCGGCCCCGCCGGTCACGCCGGGGCCCTGCGCGGCGAGCACCCAGCCCGCCCGGACCCCGTCGCGGGCCTGGCTGCGGGCGGCGTCGCCGAGGGTGGGCTGGACGAAGAGGACCGTGCAGGTCATACCGATGAGCAGGGTGATCGGGGTGACGGCGGAGGCCATGCGGGTGGCGTTGCCGCGCAGGTTGGCGGTGGCGAGCCGGCCGTTCGTACCGGTGAGGCGCAGGGGTCCGGACAGCAGGGCGGTGGCGCCGCGCACCAGCAGCGGGCCGAGCAGCGCGACCGCTCCGGTGAGCACGACCACGGTGAGGAAGGTGACGGGGGTGGAGGCGGGCTCGGTGCGCAGGGTGCCGAGTACGGCGACCAGTACGGCCCCGCCGGCCAGCAGCAGCAGACCGGCGGCGATCCGGGCCCAGGCGGGGCGGCTGCGCTCGACCGAGGCCTCGGCGAGGGCTTCGGCCGGGCGGATCCGGGCGATGCGGCGGGAGGTGATCCGGGCTGCGGACCAGGCGCCGAGCAGGGTGGCGGCGACGGCCGCGGCCATCGGAAAGATCCCGGCGGTGCGCTCGAGGGTGGCGGGGACCGCCCCGAGCTCGACGAACCGGCCGTGCAGCCAGGCGGCCAGCGGAAGGCCGGCGAGGGCGCCGAGCACACCGGCGGCCAGGCCCACGATCACCGACTCGCGTCCGAGCAGCCGGCGGAGCTCCCCGGGGGTGGCGGCGATGGCGCGGAGCAGGGCGAGTTCGCGGTGCCGCTGCTGGACGGAGAGGGAGAAGGTGCCGACGACGACGAGGATCGCGACGAGGAGGGAGGTGCCGCCCATGGCCCCGCCCATGGAGACCAGTTTGGTGCGGGCACCGGCCGCGTCGAGGAACTCGACCGGGCCGCGGCCGTCGCCGGTGCTGACCTGTGCGGTGGTGCCGGCCAGTGCCTTGCGGAGGTCGGCGGCGAGTGCGGTGTCGCTCACTCCGGCTTTCGGCAGGACCCCGATGGCGGTGACCCGGCCGTCGCGGGCGGCGAGCCGGCGGGCCTCGGCGGCGTGGAAGAACAGGGAGGTCTGGTGTGCCGGATCGCCGTGCTCCGCGCGGGCGATGCCGCTGACGGTGTAGGTCTTCGGCTCTCCGGTGGCCTGCACGGTGAGCGGGGTGCCGGGCGTCAGCCCGGCCCGGGCGGCGAGCTCCCGGTCGACGACCACCTCGCGGTCGCTCTGGGGCGCCCGGCCGGTCGCGAGGGTGAAGGGGGTGAGCACGGCGGAGTCCCAGGCGTGCCCGTAGCTGCGCTTGCCGGAGGCGGCCGAGGCAGGGGCAGGGGCAGGGCCCGGTACCGGGGCCGGGGCCGGGATCATCGGTACGGCCTGGAAGGTCAGCTCGGGCACGGCCCGCTTCACCCCGGGCACCCGACGGACCGTCTCCAGAGTGTCCGCGGGCAGCCAGGCCCGCTCGGCCATCGGCTTGGCCTTGTGCTTGGTCTTGGTCTTGCCCTTCTTCTGCTTGACCGTGGTGCGGTGCACGTTCTGGTCGGCGGAGACCACGACCGGAGTGGCCGCGTACCGCTCGGTCCGGATCTTTCCGCGCAGTCCGGTTTCCAGCAGGGTGCCGCATGCCGTGATGAGCGCGGCGGCGCACAGGAGGGCGACAAAGGCGCCGAGGAAGCCGGCTTTGCGGTACCGGACGGACTGGAGGGCGTAACGCAGCATCATGTGCCCAACTCTGCTGTCGGCGCCGCTCCCTGGCATTGGAGCGGTCCGGCCTCCTCACCCGGGGGCTACCCCCACCCCGGGCGCGCAGCGGGTCGCCGGCGTCAGTACCCCTCGTACGGCAGGTCGTCCGTGTCTTCGCCCTCTTCCTCCAGGGCACGGCGGACCACCCGCAGGGCCATGCCTTCCGGGTAGCCCTTGCGGGCCAGCATCCCGGCGAGGCGGCGGATGCGCTTGTCCCGCTCCAGCCCCCGGGTGGAGCGGAGTTTGCGCGCCACCAGCTCCCGGGCCGTCTCTTCCTCCTGCTCGGAGTCGAGCTGTTCCAGCGCTTCGGTGACCAGGTTGCCGTCGACCCCCTTGGTGCGCAGCTCGCGGGCGAGCGCCCGGCGGGCAAGGCCGCGGCCCCGGTGGCGGGACTCGACCCAGGCGCCCGCGAACGCGGCGTCGTCGATCAGGCCCACCTCCTCGAACCGGGAGAGGACCTCCTCCGACACCTCCTCGGGGATGCCTCGCTTGTGCAGGGCGTCCGCGAGCTGCCGCCGGGTGCGCGGGCTCCCCGTGAGCAGACGCAGGCAGATGGCCCGCGCCTGCTCCTCGGGGCTCTGGGGCGGCAGCTCCTGTCCGGCCCTCGACGGACCGGAGCCACCGCCCCCGTCGTACTCCCCCATCGGTTAGCTCTTGGCCGCCGTGGTCTTGACCGCCTTGGCCTTCGCCGCCGGAGCCGGCACCGCCTTGGCCGCGTCGTCCGCGGGCGCCTCGCCGGCCGCCGCGCCCTCGGCGGGCTGCGCATCCTTCCGCACGCCCACGCCCAGCTTCTCCTTGATCTTCCGCTCGATCTCGTTGGCGAGGTCGGGGTTGTCCTTGAGGAAGTTGCGGGCGTTCTCCTTGCCCTGGCCGAGCTGGTCGCCCTCGTACGTGTACCAGGCACCGGCCTTGCGCACGAAGCCGTGCTCCACGCCCATGTCGATCAGGCCGCCCTCGCGGCTGATGCCCTGGCCGTAGAGGATGTCGAACTCGGCCTGCTTGAAGGGCGGCGCGACCTTGTTCTTGACGACCTTGACGCGGGTGCGGTTGCCGACCGCGTCGGTGCCGTCCTTGAGGGTCTCGATACGGCGGATGTCGAGGCGCACCGAGGCGTAGAACTTCAGCGCCCGGCCACCGGTGGTCGTCTCCGGGGAGCCGAACATCACACCGATCTTCTCGCGGAGCTGGTTGATGAAGATCGCCGTGGTCTTGGACTGGTTGAGCGCGCTGGTGATCTTCCGGAGCGCCTGGCTCATCAGCCGGGCCTGGAGACCCACGTGCGAGTCGCCCATCTCGCCCTCGATTTCCGCGCGCGGCACGAGCGCCGCGACGGAGTCGATGACGATGAGGTCGAGGGCACCGGAGCGGACCAGCATGTCCACGATCTCCAGGGCCTGCTCACCGGTGTCCGGCTGGGACAGGATGAGGTTGTCGGTGTCGACGCCCAGCGCCTTCGCGTACTCGGGGTCGAGCGCGTGTTCGGCGTCCACGAAGGCGACGGTGCCGCCGGCCTTCTGCGCATTGGCGACGGCGTGCAGGGTCAGGGTCGTCTTGCCGGAGGACTCCGGCCCGTACACCTCGACCACTCGGCCGCGCGGCAGCCCGCCGACGCCGAGGGCGATGTCCAGAGCGGTCGACCCGGTGGGGATGACCTCGATGGGGTCGTTCGGCCGGTCGCCGAGGCGCATCACGGCGCCCTTGCCGAATTGCCGTTCAATCTGTGCGAGCGCGGCGTCGAGCGCCTTCTCGCGGTCGGTGCCTGCCATGGGTTCCACCCGGTTTGCTTGAGTCGATCGCTTCACGCCAAAGACGCTAACGCCTGCCACTGACAATGCGCCTCCACGCCCGGTTTGGCTGTGGATAAGCCATGAGAATACGTGTTCGATTTTCCTGTCAAGCGCACCACGCCGCCCCGGCATCAGGGGGGCGGGGCGGGTGGCCGTCTCCGTCCGCCAGGGCGCTATGCCCTTATTGCACAGATATTCTGGGGTGTGTGATCGAGTCTGGACGGCCGCGGCTCCGTCGGCGCTACAGCCGGGGGAGGCTTGTGCGACTGTCCCCGGTCATTCTGACCGTCGTGATCGCCAGCCTGGCCTATGCCACTCCGCCGGAAATGGCCTTCAGCCGCCTCCTGCCCGCGGCACCGGCCCTGGCCGCCGCCATGTGGCCGGTCCTCCCCACCGTCCTGCTCGGGACGGTCTGCCTCTTCCTGATGATCGGCCTCGGCATGGTCTTCCCCGATCTGGGAACGTGGTGGACGGCCGCGGGGATCATCGCGGTCACCGTGGCCGCCGCGTACGGAAGCCACGTCCGGCTCCAGCGGGAGCGCACCCTCTTCCAGGTACGGCTCGTCGCCGAAGCGGCGCAGCAGGTGGTGCTGAGCCCCATGCCGCGCCGCTTCGGGAATGTGGAGATCGAATCGCTGTACCTCGCGGCAGCGGCGGAGGCCCGCATCGGCGGGGACTTCTACGAGGTGGTCGACACGCCCTTCGGGGTCAGACTGCTCATCGGTGACGTACGGGGCAAGGGCCTGCCGGCCGTGGGGGCGGCTGCGGCGATCGTCAACGCCTTCCGGGAGGCGGCCTACAGCGAGGCCGACATGGTCAACGTCGCACGCAGGATGGACGCCAGCAGCACCCGTTACAACGCCGCCTTTCCTCCCGACGGGCCGATGGAACGATTCGCCACCGCCCTGCTCGCCGAGATCCCGCACGAGGGCAGCCGGATCGACATCCTCAACTGCGGACATCCCCCGCCGCTGCTCCTGAACCGCAGGAAACTCCGGGTCCTGGAGCCGGCCACCCCCTCCCCGCTGCTCAGCCTCGCGGAGCTCATCGGCGATCACTACAGCGTCGACTCCTTCGAGTTCGCCCCGGGTGACCTGCTGCTCCTCTATACCGACGGCATCGCCGAGACCCGCGCCCGCGACGGCGAGTTCTTCCCGCTGGCCGCCTGGATGCGCCGACAGCCCCCGACACCGCCCCGCGAACTGCTCACGGCCCTGCACCACGACCTCCTCCGCTACAGCAGAGGACGCCTGGACGACGACATCGCCGCCCTCGCCGTACGCCTGCGCGAGTCCTGAGGACCGAGTCCTGAGGCCGGAGGAGCGGTCCTCAGCGGAACGCGGTGGCGCGGACGCTGTTGCCGCACAGGGCGAAGTCGCCGCCGTCGGCCACGCCCAGCTGGAGCTGTCCGCCCCCGACGCCCACCACGATCGAGGGGGCGACGACGGGGTCGGCGCCGGAGGCGCAGTAGCCGTCCGCTTCGCCGAGGACCGGGGTGAAGGTGAGCTGGGTCGTGGCCGTGCCGCCGACCGGCAGCCGGACGGTCCTGGCCATGCCCTGCCGGCGGACGTCCAGTGGCTTGTTCCGGTCCGGCGAGCCCTGGCCCGCGAGGGCCACGGTCGGGAAGCCCCGCAGCTCACACGCCCTCGGGCCGTCGTTGGTCACGGTGACCCGCACCTGAGTCGCGCCCGCCCGCTCTGCGCTGTCGGCCACGAGCTGGCTGCTCCTACAGGGGGCCAGCGGCGCCCGCAGCGAGACCGTCGCATCTGCCGAGGCGGAAGCCTGAGACGAGGCCGAGACCGAAGCCGGCCCCGCAGCCGAGGCCGCCGAAACGGTGCCGGCCAGGAGGCCGGCCGCGAGCAGCACCGACGAGGTCCTGACCGCGCCGCGTTTCCTGGTGCCCTTCATGGGTTCTTCTCCCCCGTCCTGGGGCCGGGCGCCACCACGTTCCGGGCACCCCGCCCGGTGTCGGTCGATCCCCTTTCACCATCGCATCGGGCGGCGGCGGCCACATCCCCGCACGGCCCGTCGGGCCCGGGGGGACGCCGGTAGCCTGACCCGCATGGAGGAACTCGCCGGAGTGGAGATCATCGCCTTCGCGGATGCCGCGGCGTTCGAGGGCTGGCTGGCCGAGCACCACACCCGCCGGGAGGGGGTGTGGATCAAGGCGGCGAAGAAGAAGTCGGGCATCCCGTCGGTCACCGAGGACGAGATGGTCGACATCGGGCTCTGCTACGGCTGGATATCCGGGCAGCGCCGGTCCTTCGACGAACTCCACTACCTCCAGAAGTATGTGCCGCGCCGCCCCCGGAGCCTGTGGTCGCAGGTGAACGTCGACAAGGTGGCGGCGCTGACGGCGGCCGGCCGGATGCGCGAACCCGGGCTGGCCGAAGTGCGGAAGGCGCAGCAGGACGGGCGGTGGGACGCCGCCTACGCATCGCAGAAGACGGCGACCGTGCCTCCCGACCTGGCGGCGGCGCTCGCCGCGGACCCCGCGGCCGGCGCCGCGTACGAGGCCCTCGACCGGACGGCGCGCTACCAGCTGATCCTGCCGCTGCTGCAGGCCCTCACGCCCACGGCGCGACAGGCCCGCCTCGACCGGGCGCTGGCCCTGCTGGCGCCGGACGGCAGGCCGGCCGAGTAGGGGCGTCTCGGGGAACGGCCGGGGCGACCATGGAAGGGAGGCAGGGGGGCAGGGAGGCAGGGGGGCAGGGAGCCCGCCATGAGCATGCACCGCGTGGGACGCGAGATCACCGTTCTCGGGGACTGCCTGGAGGTGCCCGGGATCGGGTTCCTCCCGGTCAACGCGTTCGTGCTGCACGCCGAGGAGCCCGTGGTCGTCGACACCGGCCTCGGCCTGCCCGACCGGGACTTCCTCACGGCGGTCGCCTCGGCCCTCGACCCCGCCGATGTGCGGTGGATCTGGCTGACCCACCCCGACCGCGACCACACCGGCGGCCTGTTCGCCCTGCTGGAGGCCGCCCCGCAGGCACGCGTGGTGACCACCTTCCTGGGGGCGGGGATCATGTCCACCGAACGCCCCCTCCCGATGGACCGGATCCACCTGGTCAATCCGGGCCAGTCCCTCGACGTCGGCGACCGCCGGCTCGCCGCCTTCCGGCCGCCGCTCTTCGACAATCCGGCGACCGTGGGCGACTGCTTCGGCGGGCCGATGCCCAGCGCGGAGCTGGCGGTCGGCGGGGACGCCGGGGCGGTGGATCCGGAGCAACTGAGGGCGGCGCAGTTCCTCTGGGCCTCGGTGGACAGCCCGTGGATCCACACGGCCGATGCCGACAAGTACCTCGCCACGGTCCGGCCGTTGCGCGAGATGGACCCCGAGCTGGTGCTGTGTACGCACCTGCCGCCGGCCACCGGTCTGACGGCGCGGCTGATCGAGACGGTGAGCGCCGCCCCGGGCCTCGACCCCTTCGTCGGGCCGGATCAGCAGGCACTGGAGCAGATGCTGGCCGGTTCGAGCCCGCCGGAGGGCGCGGGCCGGAATCAGGGGCGGAATCCGAGTGACAACCGGAGGCGGAGACGTCGCCGACCACCTCATCGGCCACTTCGTCGACCAGGCCCGGCGCTCCGCCTCCTGGACCGACATCGGCCGGAGCATGGGTGTCACCCGCCAGGCCGCCCAGAACGAGGCGCGCTCGGCCGGCAACGGAAATCGCCACCGAGCACCTCACCCTCGGCCTGCTCGCCGAACCCGAAGGCTTCGCCGGCCTCGCCCTGAGCGGCCAGGGCATCGATGCGGACGCCATCCGGGCGGCCGTGTCGGTCGTGCTGCCCGCGCCCGCCGACACCGTGCCCGACCTCATCCCCTTCGGCGCGGGCGGCAAGAAGGCCCTGGAGCTCACGTTCCGGGAGGCACTGCGGCTCGGCCACAACTACGTCGGCACCGAGCACATCCTCCTCGCGCTGCTGGAGCTGGGGAACGGCGAGGGCGTACTCAGCAGCCTCGGCGCCGACAAGTCGAGGGCCGAGGCGGCCATCACCGAAGCCTTGGCCAGCGCCATAGGCGCGGCCGGGGCGCAGACCCCGCCCGCGAAGTAGGGTCCGCTCCGCCGCCACGGGCTGCGCCGGCCGCGCCGCCGGTGCCGTCGTCGGCCACCTCGTACCGCTTCACGTACGCGCCGAGGAAGGCCTGCAGCGTGGCCACGGCCGGGATCGCGATCAGCGCCCCGACCGCGCCGAGCAGCGCCGTCCCGGCGACCACGGACCCGAAGGCCACCGCCGGGTGGATGTCGACCGTCCGCGAGGTCAGCTTGGGCTGCAGCACATAGTTCTCGAACTGCTGGTAGATGACCACGAATCCGAGCACGTACAGCGCGTACCAGGGATTGACGGTGAAGGCGATCAGCATCGGCAGCGCGCCCGCGAGATAGGTGCCGATGGTGGGGATGAACTGCGAGACCAGCCCCACCCAGACGGCCAGGGCGGGCGCGTAGTCCAACTCCAGGATCATGAACAGGATGTAGTGCGCGATGCCGGAGATCAGTGCCATCAGGCCGCGGGAGTAGAGGTATCCGCCGGTCTTGGCGACGGCGATCTCCCAGGCCCGCAGCACCTCGGACTGCTTGGCGGGCGGGAGTACCGAGCACAGCGCGCGCCGCAGCCGCGGCCCGTCGGCGGCGAAGTAGAACGCGAACAGCCCGATCGTCAGAAGCCGGAAGAGCCCGCCGAGCACGGTGGCGGACACGTCGAGGACGCCGCTCGCGCTGTTCTGTACGTACCTCTGCAGCCAGTCGGAGCGCAGCAGGCTGTCCTGGATCTCCAGCCGGGACAACTCGGTGTTGAAGGTGGTGTTGATCGAGTTGATGACGTCGTCCAGGTAGTCCGGGAAGTCCTCGATGATCTCGATGATCTGTCCGGCGAGCATCGAGCCGAGGAGCACCACGAAGCCCACGGACGCCACGAACACGGCAAGGAAGACCAGGAAGGTGGCGAGTCCCCGGCGCACGCCGCGGGCGGCCATCCGGGAGACCGCGGGTTCGATCGCGAGCGCCAGGAAGAACGCGATCAGGATGTTGATGAGCAGGCCGATGAGCTGGTGGAAGGCCCAGCTGCCCAGTTGGAAGCAGGCGTAGAGGGCGAGGGTCAGGACCACCGCGCGCGGCAGCCAGCGCGGCATCCGGGCCGCCGGGTCCACGGCCGTGCCCAGGCCGGCGCCCCGGCCGCCGCCGGTGCCGTGCGGTTCGGTGTGCGGTCCGGACCCGGGCGGATCCGCCGGGTCGGCTCCGGTCCCGGTTCCGGCCGGCGGGGCCGTCGCGGACTCCGGGAGTCTTGCCCCCGGCACGGAAGGGCCGGAGCGCGCATGACCCGGCCGGCCGGCCTGGTCGGGCTGATCGGTCTCATCGGTGGCTGCCACGCGGCCAAGTCTCGCGCACCGGCGGCCGGGCGCGGGCGGCACCCGGTGAGGCCGGCCGGACCGGGGCCGGGATCAGGGGCCGGGGATCAGGCGTGCCGGCTGCACCGGGGTCAGCGCAGGTGGGCCGGGACGCCCATGGCCGCGCACACCGCGCGCCACACGTCCTTGGTCTCCCAGCCGGCGTCCAGCGCCTGGTGGACCGTACGTCCCCCCAGCTCGGTCATGACGTGGTCACGCGCGAAGGAGTCGGCGTAGGACTCACCGAAGTGCTCCGCCATCCGCTCCCAGAAAATCGTCAACCTCATGGGCCCAGTATCCCGCCCCGGAGAGTGCACCCGGTCCGTTCCGGCCGCCCCGGACCGCAGCCCGGCCTACCGTGCGGCCATGTCCAGAACCCCGGAACCGGCAGCGCTGCCCGGTTCGCCCCTGGCCCGTGCCGAGCAGTTCGTCTGGCTCACCGCCCGGGTGCTGGAGCAGCGCCGGTTCGCGTTCCACTTCCTCGCCGGTGACCGGGATGCGGTGGACGCGGCCCTCGGCTCGTACCTGAACGCGGACGGCGGGTACGGGCACGCACTCGACCCGGATCTCCGCGGTCCGCTCAGCCAGCCCCTGCACACCGTCCACGCGCTCCGCATCCTGGACGGCCTGGGCCGGTGCGCCGGGCAGCGCATCGAGCGGCTCTGCCGCCACCTGGCCGCGGTCTCCACGCCCGACGGCGCGCTGCCGGCGGTGTTTCCCGGCCCGCGCCCCTACCCGGCCGCCCCCTACCACCCGGTGCTGGACGATCCGCCGGGCGAGCTGCTGACCACCGGGCCGGTGGTGGGGCTGCTGCACCGCAACCGCATCTGGCACGCCTGGCTGTTCCGGGCCACCGAGTTCTGCTGGGAACGCGTCGAGAACCTGCGGCGCTCGCATCCGTACGAGATCCAGGCCGCGGTGGCCTTCCTGGACGGGGCGCCGGACCGGGCCCGGGCCTCCGCGGCTGCCGACCGGCTGGGTCGGCTGGCCCGGGCGGCCGGACTGGTCGTCCTCGACCCGCGGCGACGCGCCGAGTACCCGGTGGCGCCCGGCTACGCACCGGGCGAGCAGCTGTTCCCGCACGATCTCGCCCGCCAACCGGAATCCCTGGCCCGCGGCTGGTTCACCGACGAGGAGCTGCGACGGTCGCTGGACTTCCTGGCGGCGGAGCAGCAGGAGGACGGCGGCTGGCCGGTACGCCGGCGGTGCTGGGCCCCGGGCAGCTCGCTGGAGCGGCGGCCGATCGTCACCCTGGAGGCGCTGCTGACCCTGCGCGCGTACGGCCGCCCGCTCGACGGAGGTCCGCCGGGCCCTGGCCCGGGGGGCGCCGGCCCGGGGCTCAGCCGCCCAGGGCCCGGACTCCGGCGGTGACCACCACCGCAGCCGCGACCACGATCAGGAACGGGGCCCGGAGCAGCAGGGCGACCCCGGCGGCGGCGAGCCCGGCCGCCCGGGCATCGACCACCAGCGCGGATCCGGTGCTGAAGGTCTGCTGGGCGGTCAGCGCGGCGAGCAGGGCGACCGGCAGCAGGGCGGCCAGCCGCTGCACCAGCGGGCGCTCCAGCACACCGGCCGGGACGAGCAGTCCGGCCAGCTTGAGCAGGTAGCAGCCGAGGACGGTGGCGCCGATGGCGATCCAGACGTTCACGAGCGGCGTCCCTTCAGGAAGAGGATCACGGGCGCGGCGAGGGCGGCGACCAGCACCGGCACTCCGGCCGGCAGCACCGGCAGGAAGCCCAGTCCGAGGATCAGGGCGAGCGCGGCCACGGCCCGCTCGGTGGCGGTGCGCAGCATGGGGGCGAGCAGGGCGAGGAAGACCGCGGGTCCGGCGGCGTCCAGGCCCCACTTGTTGGTGTCACCGATGGCCTCGGCGCCCAGGGCCCCGAGCAGGGTGGTGAGGTTCCACAGCAGGAACAGGCTGAGCCCGGTGACGGTGAAACCGAGCCGGGCGGCGCCCCGGTCCTTCTGGGCGAGGGAGACGGCGGCGGTCTCGTCGATCACCCAGTGCGCGGCGAACGGCCGGAGGGCGCGGGGCAGGGCCAGCAGCTGGGACAGCCGCAGCCCGTAGAAGGCGTTGCGGGTCCCGAGGAAGAAGGCTCCGGCGGCGGCGGTGAACGGGTTCCCGCCCGCGGCCAGCGCCCCGACCAGGGCGAACTGCGAGGCGCCGGTGAACACCAGCAGGCTGAGCACGCAGGCCTGGAGCACGCTGATGCCGGCCCCGGCGGCGGTCACCCCGAAGGCGAAGCCGGAGAGTCCGACGGCAACCCCGACACCGAGGGAGTCGCGAACGACGGCCCGGCGGCCCGCGCCGGTCGGCCGGGCCACCGCCGTCTGCCCCTGGGGCGCCGGCGCCGAGGGTTGTGTCTGTGTCTGAGGCTGCTGCTGAGTCACGCCCCGACGCTATGCGGACGCGCGAGGCGCCGTCTTGTACGTTCTTGCGCGGCCAGCGCAGCCAGCGCAGCCAGCGCGGCCGGACGGGCCGCAGCCGCGCGCCGGAACCACGCGCCGGAACCACGGCCCGGACGCCCTACCGTGTGCGCTCGCGCCGGTACGCGCCGGGCGGGACGCCCACGATCCGGGTGAAATGCCGGTTCAGGTGTGGCTGGTCGGTGAAGCCGACCGCCACGGCCGCCACGGCCGGCGGGGTGCCCTCCCCCAGCAGCAGGCGGGCGCGCCGCACCCGGGCGTCGGTCAGCCAGGTGTGCGGCGGCATCCCGTACCGCTCGCGGAAGGCCCGGAGCAGGGCGAACGGGCTGGTGCCCAGCTGTGCGGCGAGCTGTTCCAGGGACGGCGGGTCCGCGAGCCGGTCCTCCAGGACCGCACGGGCCCGCTCGGCGGTGCCGGTGCCGGCCCCCGCGGCCGGCCGGCCGGGCAGAGCGCCGCCGTGGCCGCGGAGCATCCGGGCCACCACGATCCGCAGCAGGCTGTCGGCGGCCAGCGCATTGCCCAGTTCGGCGGCCCGGTGGATCTCGGTGATCAGGCGGGCTCCCTCCGCGTCCATGACCAGTGTGTCGGTGAAGGCGGGGGTGCCGCGCAGGGTGGTGAGGTCGGCGGCGACCTCGGCGACCAGGTCGGGCGCCGGGTAGAGAGTGGAGTAGGCCCAGCCCCCGGGGGTCCCGGCCCGGGCCGTGTGCGGGACCTCGGGGTTGATCAGCACCACACTGCCCGGTCCGGCGCGCTCGGTCGCCCCGGGCAGGCCGATCTCCTCGATGCCGCAGGTCACGGCGGCGATGACATAGCCGTCGTGGGTGTGCCGGGGGAAGGTGTGGCGGACGTAGTGGGCGCGCAGCAGATCCAGGCCGGGCAGTTCCGGGTACTGCCAGTGCCGCGCCCATTCCCCGCCGTCTCTCCCCATCCCCCCATTCTGCGCGTCCCCCGCATCCCCCGCGTCCCTGCGCTCCCCGCGACCCCTGCGCCACCTGCGCCCGGTGCGTTTTCCACAGGCTCGGCCCGCTGTCGGTGGCGGGGTGCACGATGGTGCCATGACCGGCTCCGCGCTCAACTCGTTCTCCCCTGCGACCCGCTCCTGGTTCACGGGGGCCTTCGTCGCGCCCACTTCCGCCCAGGAGGGCGCCTGGCGGGCCATCGGTGCGGGCTCGGACGTGCTGGTGGTGGCGCCGACCGGGTCCGGCAAGACCCTGGCGGCCTTCCTCGCCGCCCTGGACCGGCTGGCCTCCGTCCCGCCGCCCGCGGATCCGAAGAAGCGCTGCCGGGTGTTGTACGTATCCCCGCTGAAGGCCCTCGCGGTGGATGTGGAGCGGAACCTGCGCAGCCCGCTGACCGGGATCCGGCAGGAGGCGGTGCGGCTGGGGCTGCCCGAGCCGGAGATCCGGGTGGGGATCCGGTCCGGGGACACCCCGGCGGCGGAGCGGCGGGCGCTGGCCACCCGGCCGCCGGACATCCTCATCACCACCCCCGAATCGCTGTTCCTGATGCTGACCTCGGCGGCCCGCGAAGCCCTGGCCGGGATCGAGACGGTGATCCTGGACGAGGTGCACGCCGTCGCCGGGACGAAGCGGGGCGCGCATCTGGCGCTGTCCCTGGAGCGGCTGGACGAGCTGCTGCCGGGTCCGGCGCGCCGGATCGGACTGTCGGCGACGGTCCGGCCGGTGGACGAGGTGGCCCGCTATCTGGCGCCGCGCGGCAGAGTCGAGATCGTCCAGCCGCCGTCGGCCAAGGAGTTCGACCTGTCGGTGGTCGTCCCGGTGGAGGACATGGGCGAGTTGGGCGGCTCGCCAGCCACGGAGGAGCGGGAGGGCGGCGACAAGCCGTCGATCTGGCCGCATGTGGAGGAGCGGATCGCTGACCTGGTCCAGGCGCACCGGTCGACGATCGTGTTCGCCAATTCGCGGCGGCTCGCGGAGCGGCTGTGCAACCGGCTCAACGAGATCGCGTACGAGCGGGCCATGGGCACTCCGCTGGCCGAAGGGGCCCCGCCGCCGGCCGAGATCATGGCCCAGTCGGGGGCCGCGAGGGGCGCCCCGCCGCTGCTGGCGCGGGCGCACCACGGTTCGGTGTCCAAGGAGCAGCGGGCCCTGGTCGAGGAGGATCTGAAGGCCGGCCGGCTGCCGGCCGTGGTGGCGACCTCCAGCCTGGAACTGGGCATCGACATGGGGGCGGTGGACCTGGTGGTGCAGGTGGAGTCGCCGCCGTCGGTGGCCTCGGGGCTGCAGCGGGTCGGCCGGGCCGGGCACCAGGTCGGTGCGGTGTCCCGGGGTGTGGTGTTCCCCAAGTACCGGGGCGATCTGGTGCAGTCGGCGGTGGTCACCGAGCGGATGCGGTCCGGGTCCATCGAGTCGCTGCGGATCCCGTCGAACCCGCTGGACGTGCTGGCGCAGCAGATCGTGGCGATGACCGCGATGGACACCTGGCAGTGGGACGACCTGATCGCCCTGGTGCGGCGGGCGGCGCCGTTTGCCGCACTGCCCGAATCGGCGTTCACCGCGGTACTGGACATGCTGGCGGGCCGTTATCCCTCGGACGCGTTCGCGGAGTTGCGGCCCCGGGTGGTCTGGGACCGGGTGGCGGGTACGATCACGGGCCGGCCGGGCGCGCAGCGGCTCGCGGTCACCTCCGGCGGGACCATCCCGGACCGGGGCCTGTTCGGGGTGTTCCTCGCCGGGGCCGACCCGAAGAAGGGCGGCGGCCGGGTCGGCGAGCTCGACGAGGAGATGGTGTACGAGTCCCGGATCGGGGACGTGTTCACGCTGGGCACCACCTCCTGGCGGATCGAGGACATCACCCGGGACCGGGTGCTGGTCTCGCCCGCGCCCGGGGTGCCGGGGCGGCTGCCGTTCTGGAAGGGCGACCAGCTGGGCCGGCCGCTGGAACTGGGCCGGGCGGTCGGCGCGTTCCTCCGGGAGCTGGGCGGCCTGTCCGAGGAGGATGCCCGGCTGCGGCTGCTGGCGGCCGGACTGGACGCCTGGGCCGCCGGAAATGTGCTCGCCTATCTGGCGGAGCAGCGCGAGGCCTGCGGTCATGTGCCCGACGACCGGACCATCGTGGTGGAACGGTTCCGGGACGAGCTGGGCGACTGGCGGGTGGTGGTCCACTCCCCCTTCGGTGCACAGGTGCACGCCCCGTGGGCGCTGGCGCTGGGCTCCCGGCTCGCCGAGCGGTACGGCATGGACGCGCAGGTGATGCACGCCGACGACGGGATCGTGCTGCGGCTGCCGGACGCCGACCTGCTGGGCATGGACCTCCTCGACCACGACCCGCTGGGCGCGCCCGCCTTCGAGTTCGACAGCGAGCAGGCCCCGTTGGGCGCCGCCGATGTCGCCTTCGACCGGGGCGAGGTGGACCGGATCGTCACCGAGCAGGTGGGCGGTTCGGCGTTGTTCGCCTCCCGGTTCCGGGAGTGCGCGGCCCGGGCCCTGCTGCTCCCGCGCCGCAGCCCGGGCAAGCGGACCCCGCTGTGGCAGCAGCGGCAGCGGGCCGCCCAGCTGCTGTCGGTGGCGTCCGAGTTCGGGTCCTTCCCGATCGTGCTGGAGGCGGTCCGCGAATGCCTCCAGGACGTGTTCGACGTCCCGGGCCTGACCGAGCTGATGGGGGACATCGAGGCGCGCCGGGTCCGCCTGGTCGAGGTCACCACCCCCGAACCCTCCCCGTTCGCCCGGTCCCTGCTGTTCGGGTATGTGGCCCAGTTCCTGTACGAGGGGGACTCCCCGCTCGCGGAGCGCCGGACGGCGGCGCTGTCGCTGGACTCCCGGCTGCTGGCCGAGCTGCTCGGCCAGGCGGAGCTGCGGGAGCTACTGGATCCGGAGGTGCTGGCCGAGCTGGAGCGGGAGCTCCAGTGGCTGCCGACCGAGGGGGGCGAGGACGGAGAGGGCGCCGAGGAGGGCGGGCGTCCGGGACGCCGGGTCAAGGACGTCGAATCGGTGGCCGATGTGCTCCGGCTGCTGGGCCCGCTGACCGCGGCCGAGCTGGCCGAGCGTGGCGCGGACCCGGCCTGGGCCGGGGAGCTCGCCGCGGCCCGCCGGATCATCGCGGTCCGGATCGGGGGCGCCGACCACTGGGCTGCGATCGAGGACGCGGGCCGGCTGCGGGATGCCCTGGGCACGGCCCTGCCGGTGGGTGTCCCGGAGGCGTTCACCGAACCGGTGAAGGACCCGCTGGGTGATCTGCTGGCCCGGTTCGCCCGTACCCACGGCCCGTTCACCACGGCCACCGCCGCGGCCCGGTTCGGGCTGGGTGCCGCGGTGACCGAGGGCGCCCTGCACCGGCTGGCGGCAGCCGGGCGGGTGGTGCAGGGCGAGTTCCATCCCTCCGGGATCGGCCAGGAGTGGTGCGATGCGACGGTGCTGCGGCGGCTGCGCCGGCGCTCGCTGGCCGCGCTCCGGCAGGAGCTGGAGCCCGTCCCGCCGGCCGCGCTGGCCACCTTCCTGCCGCAGTGGCAGCACCTGGGCGGGGCGCTGCGCGGGATCGACGGGCTGGCCCGGGCGGTCGAGCAGCTCCAGGGTGCCCCGGTGCCGGCCTCGGCGCTGGAGCGGCTGATCCTGCCGTCCCGGGTCAGCGGGTACTCCCCGGCCCTGCTCGACGAGCTGACCACGACCGGCGAGGTGGTCTGGGCGGGTGCGGGGGCGCTGCCCGGCAAGGACGGCTGGGTGTCGCTGTACCTCGCGGATGCGGCTCCGCTTCTGCTGCCGCCGCCGCATCCACTGGAGCAGAGCCCGCTGCACCAGGCGGTGCTGGACTGCCTGGCCGGGGGGTACGGCCTGTTCTTCCGCCAGATCGCGGAGTCGGTGCGCACCGGATGGCCCGAGGCGACCGACGTCCAGCTGTCGGAGGTGCTGTGGGACCTCGCCTGGTCGGGCCGGCTGACGAACGACACCCTGGCCCCGCTCCGCTCCCTGCTCGGTTCGGGGCGGACCGCGGGTGCCACCGCGCACCGGGCCCGGCGTACGGTTCCGCGCGGCCGGTACGGCACGTTGAGCGCCTCGGTGTCCCGGCCCGGTCCGCCCACGGTCTCCGGTCGCTGGTCGCTGCTCCCGGCCCATGCCCCGGAGCCGACCCACCGGGCGCACGCCCTGGCCCGGACCCTGCTGGACCGGCACGGGGTGGTCACCCGGGGTGCGGTCCAGGCCGAGGGGGTGGAGGGCGGTTTCAGCGCGGTCTACCGGGTCCTGTCCGCGTTCGAGGACAGCGGCCAGGCCCGCCGGGGCTATGTGGTGGAGGGGCTGGGCGCGGCCCAGTTCGCGATGGACGGTGCGGTGGACCGGCTGCGGGCGGCGGAGCGCACCCCGCCGCCGCTGGCCGCCGTGGTGCTGGCGGCGGCCGATCCGGCGAATGCGTACGGGGCGGCCCTGGCCTGGCCCGAGCCCCCGGCCGGGGCTTCGCACAAGCCGGGCCGCAAGGCCGGCTCGCTGGTGGTGCTGGTGGACGGTGAACTGGTGCTGTATCTGGAGCGCGGCGGGAAGACCCTGCTGGCCTGGCCGCCCGCCGAGGACCCCCGGCTGGAGGCGGCGACCGCCGCGCTGGCCGCGGGCTCCCGGGCGGGCACGGTGCCGGACCTCACGGTGGAGCGGATCAACACGGCCGCGGCCCTGACCTCCCCGCTGGGGAAGGTGCTGGAGGCGGCGGGCTTCCACGCCACTCCCAGGGGGCTGCGGCTGCGCCACTGAAGCCGTGCCACTGAAGCCGCGGTCCGGTCCGGCCGCGGCCGGACCGGACCGGCGCGGCGCCGTGTCAGGTGGCCGGGCCGCGCACCACCTTGATGCCGAACTGCCCGCCGAGTGCGAACTGGATGGCGCTGTGCATATGGGAGTACATCTCCATGCCCCGGGCCGAGACCAGCGGCCCGAGGTCCAGGATGTCCTGCCAGCCATAGGACCGCAGCAACCCGGTGACCTGCTCCTTGGCATCGGCGTGCTCGCCCGCGATGAAGATCGTGTGGTCTCCGCCGCCGATCCGCTGCGGGTTGACGACGGTGTCCTGTTCCTGGGTGACGCAGGCCTTGACCACCTTGGCCTCCGGCAGGGCGCGCTGGATCCGCTCGCCCAGGCTGTCGGAGTCCACCGGGTCGAGGGCCGGCATGACCCCCCAGGGGGTGGGCCACGGGTGGGCCTGCTGGGGGTTGTAGATGAAGGGGACGGCGTAGTCCATGACGGTCTTGCCGGCCAGGTGCCCGCCGATGTCGGTGAGGACCCGCAGCGCGTTGGCGCCGTCGATGCCGTTGATGACGAATTCGGCGTTCCCGGCGGCATCGCCGAAGTTCATGAGCTCGATGCCGGGGTAGTCGGCGAGCCACTGGCCGAAGGGCTCGATGCCCATGAAGTCGGGTTCGGTACGGCCGAGAGTGACCTGCGAGTCGCGGGTGCCCACGACGACCTCGTGCCCGAGTTCCAGCAGTTTGGCGGCGTGCGCGCGGCCTCCGCCGCCGGTGCCGAGGACTGCGATCTTCATGCCGTCTCTCCGGGGTGTGCGCTTGTCATGTGACTCTCTCTCCAGTCGGTCCCCCCGGCAACTCCTCCACCCTAACATCAGTACGGACGTCCGTACCAATAAATCTATGGGAGGCTGACTTCATGCACGCAGAGACGCACGCAGCAACGCACGAGGAGGCCGCCCCGCGACGGCGGACACGCAGGCACGACCCCAACCGGCGTGAGCGGATCGCCGAGGTGGCGGAGGAGCTGATCGCCGAGCGCGGTCTGGAGGGGCTGACCCACCGGGCGATCGCCGAGCGCGCCGATGTCTCCCTGAGCTCGACCACGTACCACTTCGCCGACCGCGAGGCCCTGATCCACGCCGCCCTGGAACGGGCCTCCGAGCGGTTCGCCGCGTACGTCCGCCGGTGGGCGGCGGACAACTCCGCCGCCACCCCGGAGCAGATCGCCGAATCGCTGGCCGACAGCGTGATGGCCTGCCTGGGCGAGGGCCGCACCGCCGCGGTGGTGGAGTACGAGCTCCATGTCGCCGCCCTGCGCCGCCCCGGACTCCGCCCGGCCGCGAGCCTGCCCGCCCAGGCGAGCATCGAGGCGCTGACCCCCCTGGTCGGCCCGGTCGCCTCCGCGATGATCCCCCCGCTGATGACGGGCCTGTGCCTGCACGCCCTGACCGCCCCGGCCCCGCCCCGACGCGAGGACGTCCTCGCGATCCTGCACCAGGCCCTGGGCTGCGGCCCGGTGTAGCCCCGCCGGGCCTCCCGCCCGGGCGGACAATGGAGCCATGCCCGAAGGAGACAGCGTCTGGCGGGCGGCCCGGCGGCTGCACACCGCCCTGGCCGGCGAGATCCTCACCCGCAGCGACCTGCGGGTGCCCCGGTTCGCCACCGCCGATCTCACCGGCCGGCGGGTCCAGGACGTCACCCCGCGCGGCAAGCACCTCCTCGCCCGGATCGACGGCGGCCTCACCCTGCACAGCCATCTCCGGATGGACGGCGCCTGGCACGTCTTCGCCCCGGGCGAGCGCTGGCGCGGCGGTCCGGAGCACGAGATCCGGGCGATCCTCGGCACCGACCGCCATACCGCCGTCGGCTACCGCCTCCCCGTCCTGGAGCTGCTGCGCACCTCCGACGAGGCGAAGGCCGTCGGCCATCTCGGTCCCGACCTGCTGGGCCCGGACTGGGACCCGGAGCGGGCCGCCGCCAACCTCCGCGCCGATCCCGCCCGCCCCCTCGGCGAGGCCCTCCTCGACCAGCGCAACCTGGCCGGCATCGGGAACGTGTACAAGTGCGAGCTCTGCTTCCTGGCCCAGGTCACCCCCTGGACCCCGGTCGGCGCCGCCCCCGACCCGCTGCGGCTGGCAGCGGCAGCCCACCGGCTGCTGGAAGCCAACAAGGACCGCCGCCGCAACACCACCGGCCGGCGCAGCGGCCCCGACCACTTCGTCTACGGCCGCGAACACCGCCCCTGCCTGCGCTGCGGAGCCCCCGTCCGCCGCGCCGAACAGGACGGCCGTCCCACCTACTGGTGCCCCCGCTGCCAGTCCGGCCCGACCTCCGACCAGCCCCAGGCAACGACCGTGGTCACCCGGTTCAACGACCGGATCAACGCCCGGGACCTCGACGGCCTGGCGGACCTGATGTCCGAGGACCACACCTTCACCGACACCGCCGGGTCCACCCTCACCGGCAAAGCGGACTGTCTGCAGGCTTGGGCGGGATTCTTCGCCGCCTTCCCCGACTACCGGAACGTCTTCACCGCCGTCTCCGCCCGGGGCGGCGAGGTCACGGCCACCGGCCGCTCCTCCTGCTCCGCACTTCTGCTCGACGGCCCCGCCCGCTGGACCGCCCGGGTCCGCGACGGCCTGGTCACCTCCTGGCAGGTACACGAGGCCGCACCCGACCACAACCACGACCGCGACGACGGCGACGACGGCGACGACCGCGACCACAACCGTTGACGGGCCGTCAGATCCGGTCGTACCGTCCCGGTCATGCCCATCGCCTCGTACGACCTCACCGGCCGCACCGCGCTGATCACGGGCGCCGCGAGCGGCATCGGACGGGCCTCCGCCCGGCTCCTCGCGGAGGCCGGCGCCACCGTCCACTGCGCCGACCGCGACGAGGGAGGGCTGGCCGAGACCGTCGCGCTGATCACCGACAAGGGCGGCGCGGCCGTCGCCCACCCCCTCGATGTCACCGACCGGGCCGCCGTCAGGGCCGCCGTGTCCGCCGCCGGCCGGCTCGACATCACCGCCGCGATCGCCGGGATCATGCACACCAGCAGCGTGGTGGACACCCTCGACGAGGACCTCGACCGGGTGCTCGACGTGAACTTCAAGGGCGTGCTGTACGCCTGCCAGGAGTCGGCCCGGGCCATGCTGGCGGCCGGCACCCCCGGCTCCATCGTCACCATGGCCTCCGGCGCGGTCGACACCGCCGGCCCCGGGCTCTTCTGCTACAGCGCCGCCAAGGCCGCCGTGGTCCAGCTGACCAAGACCCTGGCCGCCGAGACCGGCCCGCAGGGCATCCGCGTCAACGCCGTCGCCCCGGGCTGGATCCGCACCCCCATGACCGGCCGGCACGGCGCCGCGGCCCAGGAGCAGGCCGAGGCCCTGATGATCCGGATGGCCCCGCTCCGCCGGGTCGGGGAGCCCGAGGACATCGCCCAGGCCGTGCTGTACCTCGCCTCGGACGCCTCGTCCTTTATGACGGGCCAGATTCTGCGGCCGAACGGCGGAGTCGCGATGCCCTGGTGATCCCCCGCCGGGTGCAGTGCACGGGCAGCAGGCTCAGCCCCCAGCCGCCCACCGCCACCACCCCCTCCACCGGCCCGGACGCCGCAGGCGCCAGCGCCAGCTTCAGTACGGCCCACCACCACAGCGTCCCGGCCGCCAGGACCAGGGGTATGAGCAAGCGCGGCACGGCTGCCTCCCAGCGGGGCGGGACCCGGACGCGCCCATCCTCCCGTACCCCCTGCCGCCGCGCACCCAGAACAGCCGCAGCCAGCAGCCGCACCCAGAACAGCACGGAGCCCCGGCCGGGGCGGCATCACATCCGCACCCGGCCGGGGCTCCGGCCACACTCACGCACTCACGCGGCTACGACGTTCACCGCTTCCGCAGGCGCCTTGATGGTCACCCGCTCCGGCGGTCCACCCGCGACCGAAGTCACGGAGACCGAGTTGAGCATCGGGCGTACCGGCGCCGGTACCGGTTCGCTTGCCGCGGCCGACTGCGCCAGCTCGGCGAGCGACAGTTCGTCGCTGACTTCGCGCATCAGCTCGGACATCCGTACGTCCAGCGCGTCGCAGATCGCAGAGAGCAGCTCGGAGGATGCCTCCTTCTGCCCCCGCTCCACCTCGGAGAGATAGCCGAGCGAAACTCGGGCGGACGAGGAGACTTCGCGCAGAGTACGGCCCTGGCGCTGGCGCTGCCGACGCAGCACGTCACCCAGCAGGCGACGGAGCAGAATCATCGGTGGCTCCCTCCTCTGACCGTGTAGCCGCATCCTTCACGCCCCACCGTACCGCCTCGCGCCGCGGCCGTGCGGGGAGCGATGTCGTGTTCACTCAGGGCTGCAAACATCAAATCCCCCCGTTCTGTTCCGTATCCTGCCCCCGCACATTCGCGCGGAGTTCGCTCGAGAGCAGTTCGAGCACTGTCCGTACACTCTCCCTACGGATTTCCGCACGGGAGCCGTTCAACCGCAGCCGGGCGGTTTTCCCGCTCTCCGGACCCGCCACGGCCACGAACACCGTGCCCACCGGCTGCCCGTCCTGCGGGGTCGGACCGGCCACACCGGTCGTCGCGATCCCCCAGTCCGCCCCCAGCGCCTTCCGCACACCCGCCGCCATCTGGGCTGCGACCTGCGGATTCACCGCTCCGTGCGTGGCGAGCAGCTCTGCGTCCACACCGAGCAGGGAGTGCTTGAGCTCGGTGGCGTACGCCGTGACGGAGCCGCGGAAAGACCGGGAGGCACCCGGGACGGCGGTGAGTTCTGCGGCCACCATCCCTCCGGTCAACGATTCCGCGACCGCAATGGTTCCGTCACTCTCCGCAAGGAGTCGGAGGGCCTCCGCCGCGAGCGAGGCGGCGTCGACCGCCGCTCCGGTCACTTTCGAGTCCGCGGCCCCGTATGTCACCTCGCGGCTCGCTCCGCGGCGATTCCCCGGCGGCGGAGCAGCACGGCCTGCCGTACGTAGTCCAGACCCGTGACGACCGTCAGCAGCACGGCGACCGCCATCACCCAGAAGCGGAAGGTGGCCAGCGGGCCGGTCAGGGCGAGCACGTACATCCCCACGGCCACGCCCTGGGCCAGGGTCTTCAGCTTTCCGCCCCGGCTGGCCGGGATCACCCCGTACCGGATCACCCAGAAGCGGAGCAGGGTGATGCCGAGCTCCCGGCCCAGGATCACACCGGTCACCCACCAGGGCAGGTCACCGAGCCAGGACAGGCATACCAGGGCCGAGCCCATGATCGCTTTGTCGGCGATCGGATCGGCGATCTTCCCGAAGTCCGTGACCAGGTTGTACGTACGCGCCAGATGCCCGTCGAACACGTCCGTGATCATCGCCACCGCGAAGGCCGCCCAGGCCCACGCCCGCCAGACCGGGTCGTAGCCCCCCTCGGCCAGCAGGAGCAGGACAAATCCCGGCACCAGCACGAGCCGGACCATCGTCAGGATGTTGGCGATGTTCCACAGGCTCGCCTGGTCGACGGCCGCAGCCCCCAGCTTGCCGCCGGGCGCCGTGCCCGGCCGCCGGCCGGCCCCGCCCGCCGCTGAAGCCGGGACTCCGGTCATCCGGCCGCCTCCTCGAACTCCTCCAGGCCCAGCGGCTCGGCGACCAGGTCCACGCCCAGGGTGCCGACCACCTTCGCCATGACCATACGGCCGGGGACCAGCCCGGTGCTGTCCGTGAAGACCACCTGGCCGTCGGTCTCGGGAGCCTGGTGGGCCGCCCGGCCGTAGGCCCCGTCGCCGTCCTCGTCGACCGCTTCCACTGACTCGACGAGTACCTCCAGAGTCTCCCCGATCCGCTCCTCGGCGCGCTGCGAGGTCAGCTCCTCGGCGAGCCGCTGCATATGGGCGAGCCGCTCGGCGATGACCTCCTCGTCGAGCTTGTGCTCGTAGCCCACGGCCTCGGTGCCCTCCTCGTCGGAGTAGCCGAAGACGCCGATCGCATCGAGCCGTGCGTGGGTGAGGAAACGCTCCAGCTCGGCGAAGTCGGACTCGGTCTCACCGGGGAAGCCCACGATGAAGTTGGACCGCACACCGGCCTGCGGGGCCTTTGCCCGGATGGTGTCCAGCAGCTCCAGGAACCGGTCGGTGTCGCCGAAGCGGCGCATGGCGCGCAGCACGTCGGGGGCGGAGTGCTGGAAGGACAGGTCGAAGTACGGCACCACCTTGGGGGTGGAGGTCAGTACGTCGATCAGCCCGGGGCGCATCTCGGCGGGCTGGAGGTAGCTGACCCGGACCCGCTCGATGCCCTCGACCGCGGCCAGTTCCGGCAGCAGGGTCTCCAGCAGCCGGATGTCGCCGAGGTCCTTGCCGTACGAGGTGTTGTTCTCGGAGACCAGCATGACCTCCTTGACGCCCTGCTCGGCCAGCCAGCGCGTCTCGCCCAGCACGTCGCTGGGGCGGCGCGAGATGAAGGAGCCGCGGAAGGAGGGGATGGCGCAGAAGGAGCAGCGGCGGTCGCAGCCGGAGGCCAGCTTCACCGAGGCCACGGGGCTCTTGTCCAGCCGGCGGCGCAGGGGGCTGCGCGGGCCGGAGGCGGGGGCGAGGCCTTCGGGGAGGTCGGCGGGCGCGGGCGCCACCGGCTCCTGGGCGTGGCCGGGCAGCGCGACCTCGGGGGCCGCCTGGCGGTCCGCCGGGCTGATCGGCAGCAGCTTGCGCCGGTCGCGCGGGGTGTGGGAGGCGTGGATGCCGCCGTTCAGGATGGTCTGGAGGCGGTCGGAGATGTCGGCGTAGTCGTCGAAGCCGAGGACTCCGTCGGCCTCGGGGAGGGCTTCGGCCAGCTCCTTGCCGTAGCGCTCGGCCATGCAGCCGACGGCGACGACGGCCTGGGTCTTGCCGTGATCCTTGAGATCGTTGGCTTCCAGCAGGGCGTCTACGGAGTCCTTTTTGGCGGCTTCGACAAAGCCACAGGTGTTGACGACGGCGACGTCCGCTTCGGCGGCGTCCTCGACGAGCTCCCAGCCATCCGCCGCCAAGCGGCCTGCGAGCTCCTCCGAGTCCACCTCGTTACGGGCGCAGCCAAGAGTGACAAGGGCGACGGTACGGCGTTCGGGCATGGACTCAAGACTACTTCGTCCGCGCCCCGGCACCCGCCGCGCGTCCCGTACGCCCGGATCCCCGGGGCGGACGGCAGGCGCCGCCGTTGTGCCCCGGGGATCCGGAATTGCCTGTTCAGGGGCGGTCAGCCCGCCTGGGCCTGGCCCTGGCGCTGGTCGTCCTTGGTGTAGGTGAGCCGTTCCACCTGCCCCGGCTGGAAGTCGTCCTTGATCTCCTTGCCGTTCACGAACAGCTGGACGGCCCCGGCGTCGCCGAGTACGAGATCGATGGATTCCTTGTCCGTGAAGGTCTTGGAGTCGCCCTGTTCGACCATGCCGTCGAACAGCGAGCGGCCGGTGGAGTCCTTCGCCGAGATCCAGCTTTCCCCGTCGTTGGCCGTCAGGACCACGGTCACCAGGTCCTTGGGCGCAGCCGCGATGGCGCCGTCCGAGGGCTCCGGCTTGGGGGCGGGGGCCTTCGGGGGCGGCGGGAGCTGCGGGGTCTGGGTGATCACCTTGCCGGTCTGTGCGGGCGCCGGCTTGGGCGAGACGGTGCCCTCGGCCACCGGCCGCTTGGCGTTGTCCTCGCCGCCGCTGAAGGCGGTGAAGCCGACGAACCCGATCACGGCGACGATGGCCGCGACCATGGCGGCGGTCCAGTTCGGCCGCTGGCGTTCGGGACGGATCCGCTCCGCCTCGAACAGCGGCGCCGCCGGGGTGGGAGCCGGCCGGCCGCCGTGCGCAGCGTCGTAGGCGTCCACCAGCGGGGCCGGATCGAGGTCGACGGCGCGGGCGATCGTACGGATGTGGCCGCGGGCGTAGACATCGCCGCCGCAGCGGGTGAAGTCGTCCTGCTCGATCCCGTGCACGATCGGAGTGCGCACGCGCGTGATGGAGCTGACCTCGTCGACGGTGAGCCCGGCGGCGATCCGGGCCTGCTGGATGGTCCGGCCGATGGACGGTCCGTCGTCCGGCCGCGTTTCCGCGGTCGAAGGCTGGTCGTCTTCGGGGGAGTTGGAGTTGCCGATGGACACGAGGGCGCCTTTCGAGCGTGTAGCCACCTGCTGGATGTCCAGTCTAGGGGGGTGACGAAAGGGTGGAGCAACCGGAGGGTGCACTCCGTACGCCATCCGTATGGCGATGGGGTGACCCTCCCCTTCCTCAACTTGACGCGGGCCCGGGGGAAACGGTTGCCCGCCGATCCCTTACGGGTGAGACTCCCCCCGGATCACCGCGAGCACGCCGTCCAGCTCGTCCGGTTTCACCAGCACATCGCGTGCTTTGGACCCCTCGCTGGGGCCGACCACGCCTCTGGACTCCATGAGGTCCATCAGCCGGCCGGCCTTGGCGAAGCCCACCCGGAGCTTGCGCTGGAGCATGGAAGTGGAACCGAACTGGGTGGAGACCACGAGCTCGGCGGCCTGGCAGAGCAGGTCGAGGTCGTCGCCGATCTCCTCGTCGATCTCCTTCTTCTGCTTCTGCCCGACCGTGACGTCGTCCCGGAAGACCGGCGCCATCTGCTCCTTGCAGTGCCGGACGATCCCGGAGATCTCCTCCTCGGTGACGAACGCGCCCTGGAGCCGGACCGGCTTGTTCGCGCCCATCGGGAGGAACAGGCCGTCGCCCTTGCCGATGAGCTTCTCGGCTCCGGGCTGGTCGAGGATGACGCGGCTGTCGGCGAGCGAGGAGGTGGCGAAGGCCAGCCGCGAGGGCACGTTGGCCTTGATCAGGCCGGTGACCACGTCCACCGAGGGCCGCTGGGTGGCGAGCACCAGGTGGATGCCGGCCGCGCGGGCCAGCTGGGTGATCCGCACGATCGAGTCCTCGACGTCGCGCGGGGCGACCATCATGAGGTCGGCCAGCTCGTCGACGATGACCAGCAGGTACGGGTACGGGTTCAGCTCCCGCTCACTGCCCTCCGGCAGTTTGATCTTGCCGTCCCGGATGGCCTTGTTGAAGTCGTCGATGTGCCGGTAGCCGAAGGCGGCCAGGTCGTCGTACCGGAGGTCCATCTCCTTGACGACCCACTGGAGGGCCTCGGCGGCCCGTTTGGGGTTGGTGATGATCGGCGTGATCAGATGCGGAATGCCCTCGTAGGCCGTCAGTTCGACCCGCTTGGGGTCGACCAGCACCATCCGCACGTCCTCCGGGGTGGCCCGCACCATGATCGAGGTGATCAGGCAGTTGATGCAGGAGGACTTTCCGGAGCCGGTGGCGCCGGCCACCAGCACATGCGGCATCTTCGCCAGGTTGGCCATCACATAGCCGCCCTCGACGTCCTTGCCGAGCGCCACCAGCATCGGATGGTCGTCCTCGGCCGAGTCCGCCAGGCGCAGCACATCGCCCAGGTTGACCATCTCGCGGTCGGTGTTCGGGATTTCGATGCCCACCGCCGACTTGCCGGGGATCGGGCTGATGATCCGTACGTCGGGGCTGGCCACGGCGTACGCGATGTTCTTGGTCAGCGCGATGATCCGCTCGACCTTGACCGCCGCGCCCAGGGTGACCTCGTACCGGGTGACCGTCGGCCCCCGGGTGAAGCCGGTGACGTCCGCGTCGACCTTGAACTCGTCGAACACGTTCCGCAGGGAGGCGACGACGGCGTCGTTGGCGGCGCTGCGGGTCTTCCCGGGGCCGCCGCGCTCCAGCAGGTCCAGCGAGGGCAGTGCGTACGTGATGTCCCCGCGCAGCTGGAGCTGTTCGGCCCGGGGCGGCAGCGGCGGGGCCGCCTCAGGCGGGGCCTTGGTGAGGTCGGGGACGCTGAAGCTGCCGGCTCCGTCGGCGGTGCCCGCGGTGGGCGGAGCGGCGGGCACCGGCGGAACGGGCGTCTCCGCACGGGCCGGGGGCACCGGCGCGGTGGTCTCCGCCTCGCCCCGGCCGCCGGCGATGCCCTGGGTGAGGTCGGCGACCAGCGGGGACGGGGGCATGCCGCCCAGGACGGCCCCGTCCAGCGCGGCGGCAGCCGCCGCGGCGACATCCACGGCGTCCATCTCGCGGTCCAGCGGGGGCTGCACCGAGCCGCGCCGGGGCCGGCGGCGGCGGGCGAGCGCCTCCTGTTCGGCCGCAGCGTCCGGCTCGGCTTCCTCGTCGGCCGCGGTGGCGGCCCGGCCGCGCCCGGTACGGGCCCGCCACTGGTCGGCATCGTGCCGGTCCCGGCGGTCCAGCGGTTCCTCCCCTGCCCCGGCGGGCAGTTCGTCGTATTCGTTCGGCTGGACGATGCCCAGCCGGATGCCGAGCCGTCGCAGCCGCTGCGGGATGGCATTGACCGGGGTGGCGGTGACCACCAGCAGGCCGAAGACGGTGAGCAGCACCAGCATGGGCACGGCCAGCGGCGCACCCATGGTGAAGATCAGCGGTTTGGAGGCGGCCCAGCCGATGAGCCCGCCGGCGTCCTGCATGGCGGCGGTGCCCTCACCGCGCCCGGGCGCCCCACAGGCGATGTGGACCTGCCCGAGCACTCCGATCACCAGTGCGGACAGGCCGATCACGATGCGGCCGTTGGCGTCGGCCTGGTCGGGGTGCCGGATGAAACGTACCGCCATGACCCCGAGCAGGACGGGCACCAGCAGGTCGAGCCGCCCGAAGGCACCCGTGATCAGCATGGTGACCAGGTCGCCGACCGGACCGTGCAGATTGGACCAGGTGCCGGCGGCGACGATCAGCGCGAGACCGAGCAGGAGCAGCGCGAGGCCGTCCTTGCGGTGCGCGGGATCGAGGTTCTTCGCTCCGCGGCCCATGCTCCGGAACACCGCGCCGATCGCGTGCGCGAGACCGAGCCACAGCGCGCGCACCAGCCGGAGCACCCCGTTGGTCGGGGACGGGGCCGGCTTGGGCGCGGCCTTTTTCGCCGGCGCGCGCTTCGCGGGCGCCGCCTTCTTCGCGGGCGGTTTGCGCGCGGGGGCCGCCTTCTTGGCCGGCGCCGTCGTACGGCCGGTGCGGGCCCTTGCGGTGCCCGCCGTGCTCTGGGAACCCTTGCCGGACGTACGTGAGGCCATGGGAGCGAGGTTACCGGTGCGCACGCCGGTGGACACGCGTGCCCACCCCTTCACCCGTTCGTGTCGGGCTCGGGGCGGGCATTTTGACGTACGCCCAGAGCTGACGCCCACTCACCTGCCGGGCCGGCACCCGAGGCACCGGGCCGGGACTCCCGTCCCGGCCCGGCCCGCTCAGGTCTGGGCCGCTCAGGTCTGGGCCGGAAGCACCGCCGCGCCACCGCCCGCGCCGGGCTCCAGCGCGTCCAGCGCCCGCCGCAGTCCGGTGAGTTTGCGCTCCAGATGGGCCGCGGTGGCCACCACCGATGCCTCGGCCGCTTCCTCGCCGAGCTGCTTGGTGAGCGCCTCGGCCTGCTCCTCGACCGCGGCCAGCCGCGCCGAGAGCTCGGCCAGCAGGCCGGCGGCCTCCTTGCTCTCCACTCCGTTGGAGCCGCTGCCGTCCAGCTGCAGCCTCAGCAGGGCCGCCTGCTCACGCAGTTGGCAGTTCTTCGTGTACAGGTCCACGAACACCGAGACCTTCGCCCGCAGCACCCACGGATCGAAGGGCTTGGAGATGTAGTCCACCGCCCCCGCGGCATAGCCCCGGAAGGTGTGGTGCGGACCGTGGTTGATCGCCGTCAGGAAGATGATCGGAATGTCGCGGGTCCGCTCCCGCCGCTTGATGTGTGCGGCGGTCTCGAACCCGTCCATCCCGGGCATCTGCACGTCCAGCAGGATGACCGCGAAGTCATCCGTCAGCAGCGCCTTGAGCGCTTCCTCCCCCGACGACGCCCGGACCAGTGTCTGATCGAGCGCGGAGAGGATGGCCTCCAGCGCCAGCAGATTCTCCGGCCGGTCGTCGACCAGGAGGATCTTGGCCTTCTGCACCATGCCCTGTCCTCCTCGCCCCGGCATGGGGCCTCCCCGGCCCGTCCTTGTGCCGGTCATCGTAGCCCCAGTCCCGAGATCGCCACACCCTGTCACCAAGATGTCACTGTGCACGTAGCGGAAACGCGGCGGGAGACCCGAAGGTTCCCCGTCTGCGCCGTGGAATCCGTCCCTTGCCGGTGGATCATTTCGCCCGCATGTGCTGCTCCATGACGGACAGCAGGAAGTCGGGGTCCACCGGCTTGGTCACATAGTCGGTCGCACCGGAATCGATGGCCTTCTCCCGGTCCCCCTTCATCGCCTTCGCGGTGAGCGCGATGATCGGCAACCCCTCGAACTGCGGCATCCGCCGGATCGCCGCCGTCGTCGCATAACCGTCCATCTCCGGCATCATGATGTCCATCAGGACCACCGTCACATCGTCGTGCTGTTCCAGCACCTCGATGCCCTCGCGCCCGTTCTCCGCATACAGCACGGCGAGCCCGTGCTGCTCCAGCACGCTGGTCAGCGCGAACACATTGCGCACGTCGTCGTCGACGATCAGCACCTTCTCACCGCGGAACGCATACGCCCGCGGAGGCGTCGGCAGCTCCTCCGGCACCAGCCAGTCCTCCGACGACGACTGCCCATACTGCCCCGGCTGACCGGGCTGTCCCGGGTATCCCGGCTGACCCGGCACCTCCGGCCGCGGCCGGGCATCGTTCAGCGCCTTCCGGCGCCGCCGGAACAGCGCCGAGGACCCGTGACCCGCCCCCTCGGCACCGCCCGGCTGCACCTGAGCCGCCGGCACCGGAGCCGGACCCGCCGCATCCGCCGGCAGGGCCGCGGCCGGAGCCTGCGGCAGCGCGGGCGCCGCCGCGGCCGGCCGCCGGTACAGGTCGCCCCGGCCGCCCGGGGCGGGCGGCGCATACCCCTGCGGCGGCAGCTCGCTCGGGTGCAGCGGGAGGTACAGGGTGAAGGTGGACCCGCGGCCGGGCTCACTGGCCGCGTGGATCTCGCCGCCCAGCAGCCGGGCGATCTCCCGGCTGATCGACAGCCCCAGACCGGTCCCGCCGTACTTCCGGCTCGTGGTGCCGTCAGCCTGCTTGAACGCCTCGAAGATCACGAGCATCTTGCTCGCCGCGATCCCGATCCCGGTGTCGGTCACCGAGAAGGCGATCAGGTCCCCGTCGGGGTCCCGCAACGAGCCGGCCTCCAGCAGCTGCTCCCGGATGGCCTGCGGCACATCGGTCCCGGCCGGCCGGATGACCAGCTCCACCGCGCCGTTGTCGGTGAACTTCACCGCGTTCGACAGCAGGTTGCGCAGCACCTGGAGCAGCCGCTGCTCGTCGGTGTGCAGGGTGGCCGGCAGCTCCGGGGACACCCGCACCGAGAAGTCCAGGCCCTTCTCCGCGGTCAGCGGCCGGAACGTGGCCTCCACATAGTCCACCAGCTGGACCAGGGCGATCCGGGTCGGCGAGACGTCCATCTTGCCCGCCTCGACCTTCGACAGGTCCAGGATGTCGTTGATCAGCTGGAGCAGGTCGGAGCCGGCCCCGTGGATGGTCTCGGCGAACTCCACCTGCTTCGGCGAGAGATTGCCCTCCGCGTTGTCGGCGAGCAGCTTGGCCAGGATCAGCAGCGAGTTGAGCGGGGTCCGCAGCTCGTGCGACATGTTCGCCAGGAACTCGGACTTGTAGCGCATCGAGACCGCGAGCTGCTCGGCGCGCTCCTCCAGCACCTGCCGGGCCTCCTCGATCTCGGTGTTCTTCACCTCGATGTCCCGGTTCTGCTGGGCCAGCAGTTCGGCCTTCTCCTCCAGTTCGGCGTTGGCGGCCTGCAGCGCCTTCTGACGGTTCTCCAGCTCGTCGGACCGCTCGCGCAGTTGCTCGGTCATCTCCTGGGACTGCTTCAGCAGCACCTCGGTCTTGGAGTTGACGCTGATCGTGTTGACGCTCGTACCGATCATCTCGGCGATCTGGCTGAGGAAATCCTTCTGGATCTGCGTGAAGGGCTGGAAGGAGGCCAGCTCGATCACACCGAGCACCTTCCCCTCGAAGAGCACCGGCAGCACGATCACATGAGCGGGCGGCGCCTCCCCGAGCCCCGAGGAGATCTTCAGATAGCCGGGCGGGGTGTTCTCGACCAGGATCGTCCGCTTCTCCTCGGCGACGGTCCCGATCAGCCCCTCCCCCGGCCGGAACGAGGTCGGCATCCGGTCGCCCGCATAGGCGTAGCTGCCGCGCATGTGCAGCTCGTACGGGCCGTCCGCAGCGCTGTCGGCACCCAGTTCGCCGGGACCGCCGGCCGCCACCGCCAGGAAGAACGCGCCGGCCTGCGCCGAGACCACCGGGGTGAGCTCACTCATGATCAGCGAGGCCACGTCGTCGAGGTCCCGGCGGCCCTGCATCAGACCGGAGATCCGGGCCAGGTTGCCCTTGAGCCAGTCCTGCTCCTTGTTGGCCAGCGTGGTGTCGCGCAGGTTCGCGATCATCGTGTTGATGTTGTCCTGGAGGACCTGGATCTCGCCCGCCGCATCCACATCGATCTTCAGGTTGAGATCGCCGCGGGTCACCGCGGTGGCCACGGCCGCGATCGCCCGCACCTGCCGGGTCAGGTTCCCGGCCATCTCGTTCACCGACTCGGTCAGGTCCCGCCAGGTGCCGTCCACGTCCCGGACCCGGGCCTGGCCGCCCAGAATGCCCTCGGTACCCACCTCCCGGGCCACCCGCGTCACCTGATCGGCGAACGAGGACAGCTGGTCCACCATCGTGTTGATGGTGGTCTTGAGCTCCAGGATCTCGCCGCGCGCATCGATGTCGATCTTCTTGGTCATATCGCCCTTGGCGATGGCGGTGGTGACCATGGCGATCTGCCGCACCTGCCCGGTCAGGTTCGAGGCCATGAAGTTCACCGAATCGGTGAGGTCCTTCCAGGTCCCCGAGACCCCGGGCACATGCGCCTGCCCGCCGAGCCGGCCCTCCGTACCCACCTCGCGGGCCACCCGGGTCACCTCGTCGGCGAACGAGGACAGGGTCTTCACCATCGTGTTGACCGTGTCCGCCAGCTGGGCCACCTCACCGCGCGCCTCGACCGTGACCTTCTTGGTCAGATCGCCGTTGGCGACCGCCGCCGACACCTGCGAGATGTTGCGCACCTGGGAGGTCAGGTTGTTGGCCATCAGATTGACGTTGTCGGTCAGGTCCTTCCAGATGCCGGTGACCCCGCGCACCCGGGCCTGACCGCCCAGAATGCCCTCGGAACCCACCTCGCGGGCCACCCGGGTCACCTGCTCCGCGAAGGAGGACAGCTGGTCCACCATCGTGTTCACGGTCGTGACCAGCTCGAGGATCTCGCCCTTGGCATCGACCGTGATCTTCTTCGACAGATCGCCCGTCGCCACGGCCGTGGTGACCTCGGCGATGTTCCGCACCTGCGAGGTCAGGTTGTTGGCCATGAAGTTCACCGACTGGGTGAGGTCCTTCCAGGTGCCGGAGACCCCCTTCACCTCGGCCTGGCCGCCCAGGATCCCCTCGGTGCCCACCTCGCGGGCCACCCGGGTCACCTGCTCCGCGAAGTTCGACAGCTGGTCCACCATGGTGTTCAGCGTGTTCTTCAGCTCCAGGATCTCGCCGCGGGCGTCCACGTCGATCTTCTGGGAGAGGTCGCCCCGGGCCACCGCCGTCGCCACCTGGGCGATATTGCGGACCTGCGAGGTCAGGTTCCCGGCCATGCCGTTCACCGAGTCCGTCAGATCACGCCATACGCCGGCCACCCCGGGCACCTGCGCCTGGCCGCCGAGCCGGCCCTCGGTCCCCACGTCCCGGGCCACCCGGGTCACCTGCTCCGCGAACGCGGACAGCTGGTCGACCATCGTGTTGATGGTGTTCTTCAGCTCCAGGATCTCGCCGCGCGCATCCACGTCGATCTTCTGGGAGAGGTCGCCCCGGGCCACCGCCGTGGTCACCTGAGCGATCTGCCGCACCTGGGAGGTCAGGTTGCCGGCCATGAAGTTCACCGAGTCGGTGAGCTCCTTCCAGGTGCCGGAGACCCCCTCCACCCGGGCCTGCCCGCCCAGCCGCCCCTCCGTACCCACGTCCCGGGCCATCCGGGTCACCTGGTCGGCGAACGAGGACAGCTGGTCCACCATCGTGTTCACGGTGTTCTTCAGCTGGAGCATCTCGCCGGAGACGTCCACCGTGACCTTCTGCGACAGATCACCGTTGGCCACCGCCGTGGTCACCTGGGCGATGTTCCGCACCTGGCCGGTGAGGTTCCGGAACGCCGTGTTCACCGAGTCGGTGAGGTCCTTCCAGGTCCCCGCCGCCCCCGGCACCTGCGCCTGACCGCCCAGCTCGCCCTCGACACCGACCTCCCGGGCCACCCGGGTCACCTCGGCACCGAAGGCCTGGAGCTGGTCCACCATCGTGTTGACGGTGTTCTTCAGCTCCAGCATCTCGCCGGCCACGTCCACCGTGACCTTCTGCGACAGATCACCGTTGGCCACCGCCGTGGTCACCTGGGCGATGTCCCGCACCTGGGTGGTGAGGTTCCGGAAGACCGTGTTCACCGAGTCGGTGAGGTCCTTCCAGGTCCCCGCCGCCCCCGGCACCTGCGCCTGACCGCCCAGCAGGCCCTCGGCACCGACCTCGCTCGCGACCCGGGTCACCTCGTCCGCGAAGGTCCGCAGGGTATCCGTCATCTGATTGATCGTTTCGGCGAGCTGGGCCACCTCGCCCCGCGCGCTCACCGTGACCTTCTGGGTCAGATCACCGTTCGCCACGGCCGTGGTGACCTGCGCGATCCCCCGCACCTGGGCGGTCAGGTTCCCCGCCATCGTGTTGACCGAGTCGGTCAGGTCCTTCCACACGCCGGCCACACCCGGCACCTGGGCCTGCCCGCCGAGCTCCCCCTCTGTGCCCACCTCGCGGGCCACCCGGGTCACCTCGGAGGAGAACGAGGACAGCTGGTCCACCATCGTGTTCACGGTGTTCTTCAGCTGGAGCATCTCGCCGGCCACGTGCACGGTGACCTTGCGGGACAGATCACCCTTGGCCACCGCCGTGGTGACCAGCGCGATGTCACGCACCTGAGCGGTGAGCCGGTACGCCATGGTGTTGACGGAGTCGGTCAGGTCCTTCCAGGAACCGGACATTCCGCGCACCTGGGCCTGACCGCCGAGCTTGCCCTCGGTGCCCACCTCCAGCGCGACCCGGGTCACCTCGTCGGTGAACGCCGACAGCTGGTCCACCAGGTTGTTGACCGTACGGCCGACCTTGAGGAACTCGCCGCGCAGCGGATGCCCCGCCCCGTCCGAGGACTGGGTCCGCAGGTCCATCCGCTGCTGGAGATCGCCCTCCGCGACCGCCGACAGCACCCGGCCCACCTCGGACACCGGCCTGGCCAGGTCCTCCACCAGCTGGTTCGAGGCATCGATCGCAGCCGCCCAGGCGCCCTCACAGGCCCCGGTCTCCAGCCGCTCGCTCAGCTTGCCCTCACGCCCGACCATCCGCCGGACCCGGGACAGCTCCCCGCTGAGGTGCAGATTGCGGTCCGCGACCTCGTTGTAGACGGCGGCGATCTCCGCCATCACCCCGTCGCCCGACACCGTCAGGCGCTTCCGGAAATTCCCGTCCCGCATCGACACCAGGGCTGCGAGCAGCCGGTTCAGCGCCGCGGAGTCGACCTCAGTCGTCCCACCCCGCCGGGACCGTCCGCCCTTCGCGCGCGCACCCGTCCGTCGCGCCGCTACGCCAGACTCCACCGTGTCCCTCCCGAAAGGGTCGACCGTCGCTCCACCGGCCCGCCGACATTCGCGCAGCCCGGCCCATCCAAGCCTGCCCAGTGTTTCACCATGGCCCAACCAGGCCATAACGCTTCGGTACCTTCGCACAGCACCCACACCCTGCGAGTGGAATCCCCCCCGACCGTGCCCGTACCGGGTGCGGGGTAAGTAACCTGGCGTCCGACTGTCCATCCGCTCGTAAGGAGTCCCGTGATCACGGCCAGGGCGGCTGCCAGCTTCGATCCCGTCGGGCGCTCGGTCGCGTCGGCCCGCGCCTTCGTCCGCGACACCCTGCAGGGCTGGGGCTTCGCGGACATCGTCGACGACGCGGTGGTGCTCACCAGCGAGCTGGTCACCAACGCGGTGGTGCACGCCGGCACCCGGGCCGAGGTACTGTGCCTGCGCGCCGGGGACGGCGTCCGCGTGGAGGTCGCCGACCGCTACCCGGACCGCGAGCTGCCGCTGGCCCCGCCGGACCGCCTGTACGCCGACCCGGACCGGGAGAGCGGGCGCGGGCTGATGCTGTGCGCCGCCCTCGCCACCCGCTGGGGAGTCGAGTACACCACCACCCGCAAACACGTGTGGTTCCGCCTCGACCTGCCGGACCGGCCGGTCGGTACCCGACCAGCTCCTCCCGCTCGCCGAAACCCGGGTCCGGGTGGCCGTCCTCCAGATCGACGGAGCCGGCGCCATCTCCGCCTGGAACGAGGACGCCGAGCATGTCTTCGGCTACCCCGCCGAAAAGGCACTCGGCCGGCCCCTCGCCGAGCTCGCCGCCTGGCCGCAGACCCCCGGCACCGGAACCGGAATCGTCGAGGCCCTGGGCCTGTCCCGCTGGGAGGGCAGCTACGGCATCCGCGGCGCGGACGGCCGGGTCATCCCCGTCTACGCCTCCCACCTGCGGGTCCGCGATGCCCACGGCGAACCCTCCACGGTCTGCCTGCTGGTCCACGACGACGAGCGCGCCGTCCTGCAGAGCCCGGCCCGGGTCCCCGCCGAGGACGGCCGGCTCTCCGAACCGCGGACGGCGGACCCCTTCGAGGTGTTCATCGGCTCCCCCGCCCCCGACGACCTCGACGGACTCCTCCAGCGGACCGTCGAACGGGCCCGCGACATGCTCGACGCCGACGCCGCCTTCCTGCTGCTCGCCACCGACGACGAGACCGAGCTCGAAGTCCGCGCCACCACCGGCCTCCCCTCCACCCGCCAGCGGTTCGCCCGGGTCCCCGTGGAAGCCGGCACCAGCCGCTTCGGCTCCGCCCGGATGCCCGCCGTCCACGACGACATCGGCATCGTCCCCGGCGCCGTCCCCCTCCTGGACACCACCGGCATGCGGTCCGTGGTCACCGTCCCCCTCAAGGTGGAGGGCCGCCTCACCGGCTCGCTCGGGGTGGCCGCCGAAACACCCGGCCGGTACTCCAACGACGAGGCCCTGCGCCTCCAGTTCGCCGCCGACCGGATCGCCCTCGCCGTGGAATCCGCCCGCCTCGGCGAGCTGGAACGGCTGCGCCGAGGCTCGCTGTCCTTCCTGGTGGAGGCCTCCGACCTGCTGGCCGGCACCCTCGACCGGGACCAGACCCTGGCCCTGATGGCCCAGATGACCGTCCCCACCCTCGCCACCTGGTGCGCCGTCTACACCATCACCGACCAGACCTCCGACCCCTACCTGTCGTACGTACTCCACGAGGACGAGGACCGGATCGACGCCCTCAAGGCGCTCCTGGTCCAGGTGGACCCCCCGGAACCGGTGACCGAGACCGGCGCCCGGCCCTGGCCGGCGGCAGCCTCCGCGGTGCACGCCGAGACCGTGGTCCTGCCACTTCTCGCCCGCAACCGAGTGATCGGCATGCTCACCCTCGGCAAACCGCACGAGGAGCACTTCCGCCAGGAGATCCTCGAACTCGCCGAGGACCTCTCCCGGCGCGCCGCCCTGGCCCTGGACAACGCCCGCCTGTACTCGGAACGCACGGCGATCAGCCGCTCCCTCCAGCGCAGCCTGCTGCCGCCCGGCTCCCCCGCGATCCCCGGCATGGAGGTCGAGGTGATCTACCGGGCGGCCGGCGAGGGCAACGAGGTCGGCGGCGACTTCTACGACGTCTTCCCGATCCGCGACGGCGCGTACGGCTTCGCCATCGGCGACGTCTGCGGTACCGGCCCGGAGGCAGCCGCGGTCACCGGCCTGGCCCGGCACGCCCTGCGGCTGCTGGCCCGCGAGGGCCTGGGCGGCCCGGCCGTGCTGGAGCGGCTGAACGCGGCCATCCTCGACGAGGGCGCCCGCAGCCGCTTCCTCACCCTGCTGTACGGGGAGCTCCACCCGCAGCCGGACGGCGGCGCCCTGATGAAGGTGGTCTGTGCCGGCCATCCGCTGCCCCTGCGGCTCCGCCCGGACGGCCAGGTCCTGCCGGCAGCGGACCCGCAACCGCTGCTCGGCGTGATCGACGACCTCGACCTGTACGAACAGACCCTGACCCTCGACCCCGGCGACGTCCTGCTGTGCGTCACGGACGGTGTGACGGAACGCCGCGAGGGCGCCCGCATGCTGGGCGACGACGGCCTCACGGACGTCCTGACCACCTGCACGGGCCTCACGGCCGGCGCGGTCGCCTCCCGCGTCCTGCGCGCGGTGGAACGCTTCGCGGCGGAACCGGCCTCGGACGACATGGCAATCCTGGCATTCCGCGTCCCGGAACAGCGATCAGGCGACTAGGGGTGACCTGCCTCCCTGCTCAGAGGTCTCTGGCGTCCGGAAAGTGGTGGCGAAGTTCGCTGAGTACGCGCTCGTCGGCAGCCCTGACGTCCCACAAGGAGCTGTCGAATTCGGTCAGGACGAGCACCAGCTTGTCCTCGAGGAACCCATGTGCTTCGGCGTCGATCAACTGGAGGAAGGGGGTCGTCAGCGACAACAGCGTCAACGTGTCCATGCCGGCGCCGGCGGACCGTCTCTCCATCTCGACGCAGCGAGGATCGACGATCTCGTCGCATTCGACGCGCCACGTCAGGTCCAGGCCGAAGCTGCCGAGGCGAACCAGAAGCTCAGCCAGGGTCACGTAGTGCTTGCCGCGCCAGGCACGGAACGTGATCCCCTTCATCCCCGTTTCTGCTGCGGTTGTATCGCGTGACATGAGACCCCCCTCCATCGGACAAAAGCTCCTAGGCGACGCCGCGCCGTTCCAGGGGGACGCGGAGTACGTAGCGGATGTAGTTCTCGATGAATCCGGGCAGCCAGACCTCGGCCGCCATGCCGTCGAAGAACTCCACGAACCGGTCGTCGTGCGCTTCCGTCAGCAGGACGATCCGCCAGGTGTTGGCGGGCTGGTCCTCGGAGCCGGCGACGCCGTGCTGGACGTGGAAGACCGGCTGCCGGGTGTCCGCGGCCAGCGGCTCGCCCTGCGCATCGGCCAATGCGGACCGCCCGATGAAGGTCACGATCTGCTGCTCGTGGTTGAGCGAGACTTCCTCCAGCACCAGTCCGTATTCCTCGGGCCGGAGCCACAGCTTCTGCTCGGACCGGCGCACGAATTCGTCTCCGAGCTCCGCGCCCGGCCGGCCGGGAACCCAGGCCGCGGCACTCCCTTCCCGGACGACGTACGGGATGAAGGCTCCGGGGTCGCCGGCCTTGCGGACCTCCATGTCCCACAGCTGGGCCCGGGTCAGTGCAAGCGGTTCCTTCGTGGTGTACCTCTGCGCGAGAACGCGATTGACGTCCACGGGCGGCAGCTCCACCCGGGTGTAGCGCTCCTCTTTCCATGCCCTCTCGAACTCGGCCTCCGCCGGCGTGCTGGCTTCCGTCATGTTCGTCCTCCCCCTGACGTGGTGATTCAAGGAGCCTAAAACAAAAAAGGCCCCCGCCTGATGGCGGGGGCCTTACTTTGTCAAGAGCCCTTTAACGGAATCGAACCGTTGACCTTCTCCTTACCATGGAGACGCTCTACCGACTGAGCTAAAAGGGCGGGTTGTTCGGCGGCGTCCTACTCTCCCACAGGGTCCCCCCTGCAGTACCATCGGCGCTGAAAGGCTTAGCTTCCGGGTTCGGAATGTAACCGGGCGTTTCCCTAACGCTATGACCACCGAAACACTATGAAGATATCAACCGGGCAACAACACGGTCGTTACTTCAGAACTAACACAGTGGACGCGAGCAACTGAGGACAAGCCCTCGGCCTATTAGTACCAGTCAGCTCCACCCGTTACCGGGCTTCCACATCTGGCCTATCAACCCAGTCGTCTACTGGGAGCCTTACCCTCTCAAGGAGGTGGGAATACTCATCTTGAAGCAGGCTTCCCGCTTAGATGCTTTCAGCGGTTATCCCTCCCGAACGTAGCCAACCAGCCATGCCCTTGGCAGGACAACTGGCACACCAGAGGTTCGTCCGTCCCGGTCCTCTCGTACTAGGGACAGCCCTTCTCAATATTCCTACGCGCACAGCGGATAGGGACCGAACTGTCTCACGACGTTCTAAACCCAGCTCGCGTACCGCTTTAATGGGCGAACAGCCCAACCCTTGGGACCGACTCCAGCCCCAGGATGCGACGAGCCGACATCGAGGTGCCAAACCATCCCGTCGATATGGACTCTTGGGGAAGATCAGCCTGTTATCCCCGGGGTACCTTTTATCCGTTGAGCGACGGCGCTTCCACAAGCCACCGCCGGATCACTAGTCCCGACTTTCGTCCCTGCTCGACCCGTCGGTCTCACAGTCAAGCTCCCTTGTGCACTTACACTCAACACCTGATTGCCAACCAGGCTGAGGGAACCTTTGGGCGCCTCCGTTACCCTTTGGGAGGCAACCGCCCCAGTTAAACTACCCATCAGACACTGTCCCTGATCCGGATCACGGACCGAGGTTAGACATCCAGCACGACCAGAGTGGTATTTCAACGGCGACTCCACCATGACTGGCGTCACGGCTTCAAAGTCTCCCACCTATCCTACACAAGCCGAACCGAACACCAATATCAAACTGTAGTAAAGGTCCCGGGGTCTTTCCGTCCTGCTGCGCGAAACGAGCATCTTTACTCGTAGTGCAATTTCACCGGGCCTATGGTTGAGACAGTCGAGAAGTCGTTACGCCATTCGTGCAGGTCGGAACTTACCCGACAAGGAATTTCGCTACCTTAGGATGGTTATAGTTACCACCGCCGTTTACTGGCGCTTAAGTTCTCAGCTTCGCAACCCCGA